>JAJFGQ010000040.1 GCA_021776075.1 Alphaproteobacteria bacterium
CGGCACAGGCTGAGATCACAGAGGCAGACAGGACGGCACTCAGAGAGAAAACCATTCATATAGCACAAAAAACCATAGACTGTGTTTTCCCTCAAGGGGCCGCAAAAGACCCTTTTCTTGCCACAACTTACGAAAAACTACAGGGGTTTTTGGATGAACTCCCCACAGCGTCCTACCAAAGACGTGATGAAATCAGTAAAGAAGCTTATGGCATCCGGGTAAATCTTGAAATAAAATCACCTGAATGGCGAAAAGACCGGATACAGGCCGGAATCTATAGCTCCCGCTATAAATATAACTACGTCAAAGCAGCGCACACCGTCATGGTGGCCGCACAAGTTGGGACATATGTTGCCAAAAATGGACACCCATCGAGTCACGATATTGTGACGGGGGACAAAGATGAAGTCAGCTACGCTCTGACACAAGATGCATCTGATGGCGCCTTATACTGGCACAAGGATCATTACGGCAGGAAATGCGGTTTGTAAAAACGCTTAACAACTTCTGTCGCTATGTATCCTTTTCAGATTTTCTTACGAATGCAGGACCTGAAGTGAAATGTTAGACCATTTCACTCTTCCCTCTCCGTGCTAAGGCACGACAAAACTATGCCCCCCTTTGCCCTTGTGGCAAAGGGGTTTTTTGTGATAGGCAAGGCCTTGGCTATTCTTTTTGAGACATAAAAAAATGACGGATATGACACAGAATATAGTGAAATTAAAAGATGAACTGACCGGCATGGTCACAGCGTCAAATGATTTACCGTCTCTGGAACAAGCCCGCATTACAGCGCTGGGGAAAAAGGGCCGTATCACCGATTTAATGAAAACACTGGGCGGCATGACGCCAGAAGAACGCAAAACAACCGGCGCGGCCCTGAATGAACTCAAAAATGAAATCGCCGACCTGATCAAAAAACAGGAATTAGCGCTCAAAAAACAGGTCATGGATGAAAAACTGGCAACAGAAACCATAGATGTCACATTGCCCGTTCGCCCGGAAGCCAAAGGAAGCATCCATCCGATCAGCCAGACCATAGAAGAACTGATTACCATTTTCGCCGCTATGGATTTTACGGTCGCCGAAGGGCCAGACATAGAAGATGACTGGCATAATTTCACAGCCCTGAACTTTCCGCCCGGCCACCCGGCCCGTGAAATGCAGGATACTTTTTTCCTGCCGGATAACCCGAATGAAACGGGCGAAAAAGCAAAAAAAGTCCTACGCACCCATACGTCTTCTACGCAAATTCGCTACATGACCGAGCATAAACCACCCATACGCACCATCATGATGGGACGCGTATACCGCTCTGACCATGATATGACCCACACACCCATGTTTCACCAGATGGAAGCTCTGGTCATCGACAAAGAAACCCATATGGGTCACCTGAAAGGCTGTCTTATGGATTTCGTCCGGGCCTATTTTGAAATTGACGATTTGCCGGTCCGTTTCCGCCCCAGCTTTTTTCCTTTTACCGAGCCAAGTGCAGAAATAGATATTGGCTGCACCCGAAAAGATGGCGGCCTGAAAATCGGTGCCGGAGATGATTGGCTGGAAATCGGAGGCAGCGGCATGGTTCATCCGAATGTCCTGAAAAATTGCGGTATCGACCCGGATGAGTATCAGGGGTTTGCGTTCGGCATGGGTATCGACCGTATTGCCATGCTGAAATACGGCATTCCTGACCTGCGCACCTTTTTTGAAAGTGATACCCGCTGGCTTAACCACTATAGATTTGACCCGCTTAACCGACCCAACAGGGCAACAAATTCATGAGTGGCGTGCTCACAATCAACGATATAACCGCTCAGGATTTTGGGTCCTGGCTTAAATTGTGGGATGCAAACAATAACGGCCAAAGGGACGAAGACGTCACAGCAGAGACATGGGCACGCCTGACCAATAGTATTTTCCCCGTTCATGGCCTTACCGCCCGAAAAGGGGATGAACTGGTAGGATTTTTACATTACATACTGCATCCCGTAACCGGGCATATCAATCCGGCCTGCTATATGCAGGATCTGTATATTGACCCGTCCTGCCGTAGACAAGGAACCGCCCGAAAACTGGTTGAACATCTCACAACGATCGGCAAACGGGAAAAATGGTCGCGCTTATACTGGCTGGCGGAGACTAGCAACCAAGAAGCACAGGCACTCTATAAAAATCTGGGCCTGAAACTCGACTTTTCCTTTTATGTTCAACCCTTATAACTTACCCTTACTGAATAATTGTAACCTTGGCTGAGACATCATGAAATTCACATTAAACTGGCTGAAAGATCATCTGGAAACGGATGCCACGCTAGATGATATTACAAATAAACTCACAGCACTGGGACTGGAAGTGGAAGCCGTTGAAGACCGGGCGTCACTCTATGCGTCTTTTCGTGTTGCCTACGTTGAAAAAACAGAAAAACACCCGGACGCCGACCGTTTGCAAGTTTGTACGGTTGATACCGGAAAGGAAAAATTACAGGTTGTCTGTGGCGCGCCCAACGCCCGTACCGGCATGAAGGGAATTTTTGCCCCGGTAGGCAGTCACATTCCCGGCACAAACATAACCCTGAAGAAAGGCGTGATACGGGGTGTTGAATCATGCGGCATGCTGGTTTCAGAACGGGAAATGGGCCTTTCTGACGAGCATGAAGGCATTATCGAAGTGGCAGAAGACGCTGAGATTGGAATGGCTTTTTCCGATATCTGCGGCCTGAACGATCCCGTCATCGAAATAGATTTAACACCTGACCGTGCTGATTGCGCCGGTATACGGGGCATTGCACGCGATCTCGCTGCTGCCGGACTCGGCACATTAAAACCACTGGACGAAACACCCGTTAAAGGATCGTTTGACTCCCCGATTAAAGTCCATCTGGATTTTGATAAAGACAACGAAGACGCCTGCCCCCTGTTCATCGGGCGCTATATAAAAGGCGTAAAAAACGCCCCCTCCCCGGAATGGCTGCAACAACGACTCACAGCCATCGGTCTGCGCCCCATTTCAGCTCTGGTGGATATAACGAATTACCTGTCCTTTAATTTATGCCGCCCTCTGCATGTTTTTAATGCCGATAAAATCAAGGGTGATTTGCGCTTGCGCCTCTCGAAAGAAGGAGAAACCTTCACAGGACTGGATGGAAACACTTACACGCTGAAAAACGGAATGACTGCCATTTGTGACGATACTGGCATCATCAATATGGCCGGGATTATGGGCGGAGAAGACTCGGGCTGCACTGACGAAACGACCAATATTTATCTGGAAGTGGCTTATTTTGACCCGGCCCGCACCGCAAAAACAGGTCGAAAGCTTGGTATTACAAGCGATGCCCGTTACCGGTTTGAACGCGGTATCGATCCGGCCTTTACGATCCCCGCCACAGACATAGCGACCCGTATGATTCTTGATCTATGCGGCGGTGAAGCCAGCAAAACCGTTCAGACCGGTGCCGTGCCGGCCTGGGAACGCACGATCACATTTAACCCGGAATACGTTACAAAACTGACGGGGGTTGCCTGCGATGCAAAAGAGCAAAAGCAAATTCTGACCGCACTGGGCTTTAAAATTGATGATACAAAAAACGAATGGGCCGTAACCCCTCCATCATGGCGAGCCGACGTCGACGGAAAAGCCGATCTGGTAGAGGAAATCATCCGTATTGTTGGTTACGACCATCTTCATCCGGTTTCACTGCCCAGAACACAAACCATTACGCAGTCCTCTGAGACACCTTCTTTAACGCTGGCCCGAAAGTCACGAACAGCACTCGCCGACCGCGGCATGAATGAAAGCGTCACATGGTCTTTCACCTCCGGTGCATGGGCAGACAAATTCGGAGCACATGACAAACAGGCTGCCGCTGCCCTGAAACTTCTGAATCCGATCAGTAGCGAACTGGATCAAATGCGCCCCTCTCTTCTGCCAAACCTGATTGAAGCGGCCCAGCGCAACAGAGATAAAGGTTTCCCCGACACCGCTTTATTTGAAGTGGGACCTTCTTTTTCTACACCAAATCCCGACGGTCAAACCCTTATTGCTGCAGGCATAAGAAGTGGCGCAAAAGGACCACGTCACTGGGCAGGACCGGAGATACACCGTCCTGTGGACACCTATGATGCGAAAGCCGATGCCATGGCCGTTCTGGATTCTTGCGGCGCGCCGTCAGGAAGCCTTCAGGCCACACGTGACGCACCGGATTGGTATCATCCGGGCCGTTCCGGCGCCCTGCGTCTGGGCGCGAACGTTTTGGCTTACTTTGGAGAGGTTCACCCTCTTATACGGGAAGAAATGGATATAGAAGGCCACCTCACCGCTTTTGAAGTGTTTTTGGATAACATTCCGGGATCCAGAAAAAAAAGTGGCGCGGCCAAAAAATTACTGCGCCTTTCGCCTCTGCAACCGATCTTTCGTGATTTTGCATTTATTGTCGACCACGATATTGAAACGGAGACACTTATTCGTGCGGCAAAGGGCGCTGATAAAGACCTGATTGATCAAGTTGATATATTTGATGTCTACGAAGGACAACATATTGAAAGCGGCAAAAAATCTGTTGCTCTCAATGTTACAATCCAACCGACAGACAAAACACCGACAGAATCTGATCTGGAAGCGCTGGCCGGAAAAATTATAGACAATGTCAGCAAAAAAACCGGCGGACAATTACGCAGTCAATCATGACACTCTATTTTCACATAGATGACGTTCTGGATGCCGTAGAAAAAAATCAAGATCAGGAAAACCGTTTCAAAACGCTCATTTCTGTATCCGACGCTTTCCCCGCATTAGATGGCCATACAGAAGATGTATTTCTACTATCCAGTTCACCAAAACTTCTGGAGATGGATCATATACAAGCACCACACCAACTAGCCATGCTGCTGGAAGACGTGCCTCTTTATCAAATCAATATGGAGCTGATACTAGATGAAGCCTTAACCGAACGACATCACAACAAACACATAGAGGCAGCATTAAAGCATGCTTTCACTGAAGGCCTTCCCCACACCTTACAAACGGAAAAAACAGAAGAATCTAAAAATGATCGAGACGGCCTGCAACACCCTATGCTTTCCCACATGGATACACTCAAGCTCTGTACAATTTATCTGAATTTTCTCAATGCCCTTGAAGAAGAATGTACGGGATATGGTTTTGAGAAAAATATACTTGGTAAACACACAAAACGCTTTACCGACTATTTTGATGGTTTTACATCTGCAAACAAAGGGAAAATAAAAGCGGAGATTCTTATAGGATTTGGCTTACGCCAGGATCATGATCCTTCAAAACCTCTTGAGACCTACCTGCAGGACGGGCAAAACAAAGCCATGCAAATGCGCATAGAAGAACCGAATGAGATTATATGGGCATGGCTGGAAGCCGATCATTATCAAATGCGGCGCTGTCTTAATATTGACAGGCTTCTACATTTGCAAGACCTCCCCCGTACACCGAACTGGATAAGCACTGATATATTCTGCCTGCTGGAAAGAGAAGCCATGAAACAGTCTTTTGCCACATTGTTGACCGAAACAGCACCCGGTCTTGAAGTCCTGAATGCTGCGCCCCAATTAAAAAAGGCTATCATGGAAAATGCCGAGGGGCAGGTGAATGACCTTTTACAACAACTGCTCTCGCAAACACTCAATGTCGGCACCAGTTACTCCGGCGCCGCCGAGAGATTTGCAAAACTGGCCAGTGTCAGAGAAAAAGAAGCTCACACAGCAGGGCTTATCTAGGGTTGGGACTCATTAATTTTGCTCTTCCGCCACAATATCCTTACGGGATAGCTTGCCCACCATCGTTTTAGGCAAAGGCGTCTCACGAACTTCTATCTGACGAGGCATCTCCATCGGTGATAATTTATCCTTCAGAAAACCTTTGAGATCTTCTGCGCTCAATTCACGTCCATCCTTCGATTTAACCCAGGCTTTCACAATTTCCCCGCGCGCCTGATCAGGAAGCCCCGCCACAATACATTCTTCTACGCTCGGATGGAGATAAATGGCATCTTCTACATTGCGCGGATAAACATTGTAGCCATTGGTAATAATCAAATCCTTAATCCGGTCAACAATATAGACATACCCGTCTTCATCCAGTTTTGCGATGTCGCCTGTATGCAGCCTGCCATTGATGATGACCAAATCTGTCTCATCTGACCTTTTCCAGTAGCCTTTCATAACCTGCGGCCCCCGGACACATAATTCGCCACGCTCTCCTCTTTCCACGATTGTCTTTTGATCTTTCGGGTCTATAATTTCCACAATCGTTTCCGGCAAAGGCATACCGATCGAACCCGGTTTATTCTCGCCCTCAATCGGATTCACACAAACAACAGGGGAGGACTCGGTTAAACCATAACCTTCCACAACAACGCAGCCGGTATGGTCCTCGAAGGTCTTTTTAACATCTACGGGCAAGGGCGCGCCGCCGGAAATACAATAACGCAAAGATTTTAAATCAAACTGACCCAGCCGGGGATAGTTGTTAATGGCATTATATATGGCCGGAACAGCAGGAAAATAATGCGGCTTTTTCTTATCGAGAATTTTAAGAGTAGCCTCCAGATCAAAACGCGGTAAGGCGATAATTTCAAAAGCGCAACGGACACTCATATTCATCACAGCCGTCATGGCAAAAACATGGAAAAATGGCAAAACGCCGAGCATTTTTTCCTGACCGGGCTCATTTTTATGAAACCACATAACAGCCTGATCCACATTAGCACTCACATTGGCATGGGTCAGCATCGCCCCTTTGGGAACACCGGTTGTACCGCCCGTATATTGCAAAACAGCAATATCCTCATAGGGGTCAATACTAACATCTTCCGGTTTACCGTCATTATCGGTTAGCGCACGAAAACAAATACAGCGCTCGGAATACTGTACTTTGGCAAGCTCATTTCTCTTAAATAGCTTAAACAGCATGTTTTTGGGAAAAGGAAGAATATCGGTAAAAGAGCAGACAACAAGCTTATTCAGACGCGTATCATGAAGCATCCCTTCTATCTTATCCAAAAGGACCTTCATATCCAGCGTCACCATGATATCAGTTTCACTGTCTTCTATCTGATGCTGTAATTCACGCTCCGCATAAAGAGGGTTAAAATTAACAACCGTACCGCCGGCCTGCAAAACAGCATAATAAGTAATGAGAAAATAAGGGGAATTCGGCAAAAAGAGTCCTACTTTTATTCCCTTTCCAACCCCGATACCCTGCAAACCCTTCGCCATACGGTTAACAAGAAGACCTATTTCAGACCAGTTCCATTTTTTGTCCAAAAAATCAAACGCAGGACGACTGCCATAATTTTTGCACGTTTCTTCAAGAATTTCATAGACCGGACAAACCGGCATACGCGTATTCCAGACCACATTCTCAGGATATTTTGATAACCACGGCCATTCGTGATCCTGATTAACAGCCTTTTCATCAAATATTGATGCCATAAAAGCGCTCTCCCCTGTTCTATAGACGGCAGTGTAATCAACCTATCCCGCTTTTTCCATGAAAAAGCATGAAAAAAGATGTTGAACACCGCTTCTACACTAAATACTTAACCATAAAAAAAATACGAAAAAGCTGGATTCCTTCATATCAATTGTGCATTATCCGCCCTGACAAGTTCCCTTCTTATTATTATGGGCTTGTTCGTATATTTTAAAAAGGATGAATGCCTTGGATAAAACAGGCCAGAAATCCATAGAAGAAGAAAGAGGGAATATAATGCCCCCTCCTGTAAAAACGCGTCTTAAATGGTTTAACGGACCAAAGGGCTTCGGCTTTGTGGTTCCCGAAGACGATGAAAACACCGACGCCTTTCTTCATATCACGACATTGCAAGATGCCGGTATAGATGCTCTAGGCGATGATGCCCACCTTCTGTGCCATATTGATCAAACACCGAGAGGCGCAACAGTTACGGGTATCGTAGAGCTTCTGGATATAGGAATACTACCCCAAACCATGCCCCCTAAACACCAGAAAGATGAACAGGACGGCGGCAATAATAATGTAAAAATAAACGGTGCCGTCAAATGGTACAAACCAGACAGGGGATTTGGTTTTGTAACCCCGGACGACGGTGAAAAAGATGTGTTCATCCACAAAAGCTGCCTGAATCGTCATGGCATAGAAATGCTGGAAACGGGGCAACGATTATTCATGAAAGTTAAAATCGTGCCCAAGGGCCGGGAGGTTCTTGATTTTGATTTTCTTACCGAAAATAAAGAGTAGCGTTGGTTCTATAAACAAACCCTTTTCCAAGCCTTAAAAGGCAGCAAAGACATCATGGCTTTGGTGCCTTCTTGTCGGACGCTATTTGTATACCGACCTTCCGGGCTTCTTTTTCCAATTCATCCGGACAATGCCAGTACTGGTATTTGTCGGCCAAATGAATAAGTGTGCGCACAAAGCCGGGACCGTGACCGGCCCATTTATTACCATTCACCTTCATATCAATGGCATGAGCTAACTCGTGAATAAGGTAATTTAGCTTTTTGTAATTCATTAAAATCTGGTGTTCTTCCGTATCGTAAGTGCCAATTGTCTGCTGATTGGACCGTGGCTTTTTATAACCAAAATCCGGGGCCGCAATATTAAAATCCTTCGAAATACGGCGTACCACACGCTCCATTTGTTCCGTTGTCAGATTGGTTCCCCGTTTGTCCAATATAGCTTCTTCCCACGCATAGACTTTATTTTGCTGCCAATCGCGTTGTAAGGACGGCGTGACGGGCGGCGGATTTTTACGAAGCTTTCTGAAGATTTTTTCAGCTTCCCGCCTGTCTTTACGAAGGTTATATGTGAAAATCGTTTTCTGCCAGGCGGCAACCCACGCCACGACAAAGCGGGTTTGGTCGCCTTGTGCGCGCGCAATAATCAGGCGCGCCCCCGAAACGTCATGCCGGAAATCATCCAGAATGTCGAGGTCCTTATCCAGATGAAATGTTTTCCGCTTACGGCGGTTTTGGCTTTTTTGGGCCATTGTTTTTTACATTTTGTTGAAGGGGTCGTTCGGCAAATATAATCTGATGTTCACTCATATCACCCAGAATATTTTGTTGCGCGGCCATGATAATTAAATAATTCAGGTTAATGCCAGCATAGCGATGGTACAGCTCAATCGCCGTCCAGACAAAACCGGGGGAATGCGTGGTCGGAATATCTGTTTCCGACTCATCCAGATCATGTTTATAAAGCACATGTGCCATTTCATGGAGCAATGAAATATTATCTCTGTGACCGAAATGAATAACATGATCATCTATATCATAGGATGAACCTTCAGCTGGTTTATCCCACACCAGACGGGGAGACTTCATGCCGCATTCACGGCTGACTTTTTGGAGTAAGACGCGGGCCTGTTTTTCGTTTATTTTTCGACTGTGAGGAATGAGCGTTTTTTGTTCCCAGTCATAAACGGCCTTTTTCTGCCAGTCTTTTTGCAAAAGAGGATGATCCGGCCTGTCTTCATCATAAACCACGTCATTAAAATATTGCTCAGCCGAATGGCTGTCCGTGAAATAATGACATACTGCAAATTGATCTCTGTGACGGGACCGCCAAGCCACAACATACCGCTTCAGGCTCTTTGTTCTGTTTTTACGTTTCCCCAATACAAGGTAGCTATCAGCATGCGAATCGTAATGCTGCGCCAGAACAGTGAGATCTTTCTTTTTCAGAAGCATCCTTCATTTGTAAAATAATTCTGCTGCGGAAGCAATGTGCACTGCAAAAAGGTTGCATCATGCCAGCCCTTGTGTCTTTCATTTTGCAATGACACGCTGGAAACTGACAATAGAATATAAAGGGACAAATTACGCGGGCTGGCAACGACAGCTTGATGTGCCATCCGTGCAACAAGCCATCGAAGAGGCGCTGCATCGTTTTTGCCAGCAAGAAATCACGCTGCACGTTGCCGGTCGAACAGATGCTGGTGTTCATGCGAAGGGACAAGTCGCCCATTTTGATCTTGATTACGGTGACAGGCTGTTAACCGGTTTTGATCTGGCCAAAGCCCTCAATGCGCATTTAAGGCCGCAGCCCGTCAGCATCATCCATGCCGAAAAAGTACCGGAAGAGTTTAATGCCCGTCATGCCGCGATAAACAAGCTTTATACCTATCGTATCCTAAATCGCCGTTCTTTTCCGGCCCTTGAAAAAGAACTGGTCTGGCATGTTAAGAAGAAACTTGATACGGATGCCATGGCCGAGGCAGGAAAGCTTCTTCTCGGTCATCATGATTTTACAACCTTCCGTGACAGCCAGTGTCAGGCCAAATCACCGGAAAAAACACTGGATCGTCTGGATGTGGAAGTACGGGACTATGACAGTTACGGCGGCCGCGAAATTCTTTTTCATACCGAAGCGCGCTCTTTCCTGCATCATCAGGTCCGTAATATGGTGGGAACATTAGCCCTCGTCGGTGAAGGAAAATGGCAATCGTCAGATATAAAAAAAGCGCTGGAAGCCTGCGACCGGACAAAAGGCGGACCAACAGCCCCATCTGACGGCTTGTATTTGATGCGTGTAGACTATAAAGAAACAAATGAAGACGTTTAACCGTTACGGGAGTCATGACCATGCCAAAACCATCATCCAATCTGGAGAAATTACCGCCTTATCTTTTTGCCGAACTGGATAAAAAAATTGATGCCGCAAAAGCAAAGGGCGTTGATATTATCAGCCTCGGTATCGGCGATCCCGACCTGCCGACACCGGCCCCTGTTGTGACGGCTTTAAAAGAAGCGGCAGACGATCCGGCCACACATAATTACTCCCCCTATAACGGGACGAAGGAATTCCTGCAATCCGCAGCGGACTGGATGAAAGCGCGTTTTGATGTCGCAATTGACCCGGCGGCAGGCGAGGCCATGGCATTAATCGGTTCAAAAGAAGGACTGGCACATATGATTCTAGCCTATACCGAACCGGGAGATATTGTGTTGTGCCCCTCTCCCGCTTATCCGGTTTATAATAATTACACCCTTTTATGCGGTGGAGAGCCTTATAATGTACCTTTGCGTTCGGAAAACGATTTTTTACCTGATCTGGCGTCTATTCCGGATGATGTAGCAGCCCGGGCAAAATTGCTGTTTCTAAATTATCCGAATAACCCGACCGGAGCCATTGCGCCGGAGAGCTTCATCAAAGACTGTGTGGCATGGTGCAAAACGCATGATGTCGTACTGTGCCATGATAACGCCTATTCTGAGATGACATTTAACGGTTATAACGCACCAAGTTTCCTGAACGTACCGGGAGCCAAAGACGTCTGCGTTGAATTTTTCAGCATGAGCAAAATGTACAACATGACAGGATGGCGCATCGGTTTTGCTGTCGGAAACGCTGCCGCGATCAAAGCCATGGGGCTTGTAAAAAACAATACAGACAGCAGCGCGTTCAAGGCCATCCAGCGTGCGGGATCTGTAGCTTTATCCCGTTCAACAGAACTAACGGCAGGCTTAAATAATATTTACGGACGCCGCCGTGATGTTTTTACCGAAGGGCTGAACCGCATGGGCTGGGACTTTCAACCCAGTGCCGCTACGTTTTACCTCTGGGTTCCTGTCCCGACAGGAATGAGCAGCGTGGAATTTGCCGATTTATTGCTGGAAAAATGCGGGATCGTTGTACCGCCGGGCAACGGCTATGGCCCCGAAGGCGAGGGCTTTTTCCGTATCGCGCTCACCGTGAAGGAAGACCGTTTGCGGGAAGCGCTCAAACGCATGGAAAAAGCCGGTGTAACGTTCAGTGCGCTGGCGCAGGATCAGCCACAGACGGCCTGCTGTTAGCTTTTCATTTCTGTATCTCGATTTTGCTGGCTTCGCGCTTATAAAGCTGTGACATAATTTCAAAGATAAAGGCCGTACTCCACCCAAACAACATGAAGCCGTTGGCGGATTCAATACTGCTTAGAAGCCGCCAGTCGGTGTCCAGAACAAGGTCGCCAAAGCCGACCGTCGTAAAAACGGACGTTGAAAAATAAAGGGCTGCTTCCAAGCCTGATATGGCGCCCAAAAACATATAGAGCAGCGCCCACAACCATATTTCAACGATATGCGCACAAAATACGGCCATGATGACGATACTGAGAATGAGAGCCTTCCAGAAGCGCCCGCTTTTCTGAAGAAGAAAATTTTCCAGCTTCCTTGTCCGGCGAATGATATAATCCAGTGCGACAGCATGAATGACAACAGTCATACCGATCAAAAGGCCGCCAATAAAAAGTTGTATAATAAGCATAAGCTCTTTCTAGCAGACTGATGAAAAGAAATGAACCATGATTTGTAATATCGAATGGAACATATTGTCACTTGAAGATTGGCAAAACCGTTTTGGAATGCTGGAACGGGGCAATTTATTACAGTCATATGGCTATGCCCGTGCTATTTGTCCTTTAAATCGTCAAAAAGCACGCTGGGGACTTATTCAAATAGATGGACAAAATGCCGGCATGGTGCAAATTCTGGAGGCTGGTATTCTGGGTAATTTATTTCATGCTGTCATTCTAGACCGGGGACCACTCTGGTTTGAAGGCTTTAGCTCTGCTGTCCACATACAGACCTTTTTTGAATGTTTTAATAAACAATTTCCCAAACGATGGGGGCGCAAACGCCGTATTATCCCGGAAGTTGAAGACGGCCCGGCGGCCAAAGCCCTGTTTAAAACATTGGGCTTTGAACGACAAGCCTCTCCCGGCTATCAAACGGTCTGGCTGGACCTAAGGCCTGATGAAGATGTTTTACGGGCCGGGTTAAGGCCGAACTGGCGAAATAAGGTCAAAAAGGCGGAAAACCGGGGTTTAGAGGTCGAATGGGATGAAACTGGAAAATTTTTTTCAGGTTTGTTAAGGAATTATCAATCAGATAGGGTCAAAAAGGGATATGATGGTCCGTCAGCCTCTGTTCTCAAAGCTTTAGCCCGGACATTTGGTGAAAGCGAAGAGATATTGATCGGACAGGCATTGCTTGAAAAAGAAGTGGTTGCTGCTATTTTTATATTATGTCACGGCGCAACGGCAACTTATCAGGTAGGATGGAATTCAGAAACAGGCCGTGAGGTCGCGGCACATAATTTTTTGCTTTGGCAAGCCTTAGGCATTTTGAAAGAAAAAGGCATAAAGAATTTTGATCTCGGAGGAACCAATGATGACTCGGCACAACATGTTAAACGCTTCAAAGAGGGACTCGGTGGTAAAACCGTTACGCTTGTGGGGCATTATTTTTAGTGCCTGCTGGATTATTGCCATGGCTTTTAGCGCATCGGCACAAGGTCCGGCGCAAATTATAAAAGAAAACGTCCAGACCATGACATATGAAGTCTATGCAGGCGGGATTAATGCTGTCACGGCAGAAATGAAGGTTTCCTATGATAAAAAAGACCGTTACCACATGGATTTTTCAGCCCGGACGCAAGGGTTTTTAGGAAAAATCGTGCCTTGGGAAGGCAGTTTTGAAACAGAAGGATGGCGCTTAAAAAATGGCCAGGATATGCCGGAAATGCATAAATCCACGGCGCTGTGGCGCGGTGAAAAAGAAAGTAAAGAATATACATACGGCAAAGACGGCACCTTCAAAGACTTGCTTATCATGGAAGAAGGACGGGACAAAAGTCCGAAAGAGCTGCAAAAAGATCTGACACAGGGGACCACAGACGCGTTAACAGCAATGCTGATGGTGATGGAGGCTGTTGCCGATCAGGGAACCTGCGAAGGCACGTCGGAAGTATTTGATGGCAAAAGACGTTTTGAAATGTCATTTACCCATGAGTCCGAAGACACGCTGTCTGCCAGCCGCTATAATAGCTATGAAGGTCTTGCCGCCCGTTGCAATGTCGAAGTAAAGCCTGTGGCCGGCGCATGGCACAAAAAACCGCGCGGATGGTTGTCCATTCAGGAACAGGGCCGTGAACAAGGCAGCATGCCAACGGTCTGGATGGCCGCCATAGATGAAACAGGCGGCCCCGCCGTACCGGTCAAGGTCCGGGTCAAAACCAGCTACGGCACATTATTTATGCACCTTGTCGGCTATACAAGCACTGAAAAAACCCTGTAACGCTCTGAAATATGATTTGAGTTGTTTTTCCCTGTCTTATGGTCAGAATGGATGAGAAATCATTTGTTATAAGGGCGGAAACAAAAGATGCCAGATCAGTTACCGGAGAAACCATTAGCCTGTATCATTCTTGCAGCGGGAACAGGAAGCCGTATGAAATCGGCTCTGCCAAAGCCTCTGCATGAACTTGCCGGACGTCCTATGATCGACTGGCTGCTGGAAACCGTTGAGTCTTTATCACCTGAAAAAATTATTATCGTCAGCGGCCCGGACAAGACGGCATGGGAAAACGCCCTAAAACAGCATGAAGTCGTTGTACAAGAAAAACCTCTCGGCACAGGTGATGCGGTAAAGTCTGCTCTGCCTGCCTTAGAAGACTTTACCGGCGATGTATTAATCCTGCTGGGTGATATGCCGCTCATAAAGCCAGAAACATTAGTGTCTCTGATACAAGGCTGTGCAAAAACATCTATGACTGTTTTGGGCGTTCATTTTGACGAACCACCCGCTTTTGGCCGTTTAGTGTTGCATGAAAACGGCGCGCTGGCAAAAATCGTGGAAGACAAAGACTGTACCGCAGAGGAGCGCTGCATAAAATTATGCAACACGGGCGCTTTTTGCGTGAGTGCTGAAAAGCTTGCCGGCTGGGTCAAAAAAATCGGCAATGATAATGCACAAGGTGAGTATTACATTACAGACCTTGTGGCCATTGCCAATACAGACGGCGCAACAGTTCACACAGAACAAGTCACAAACAACGATGAAGTGCGCGGTGTTAACAGCCGTAAAGATCTGGCAGCGCTTGAACAAATCGTACAGCAGGGCTTGCGCTCTAAAGCCATGGAAAACGGAGCGACACTGCTTGCCCCCCACAGCGTTTATTTTTCATGGGACACAAAACTGGGGCAAGATGTTCTCATCGAACCAAATGTCTTTTTCGGCCCCGGCGTAACAATTGCCGACCATGTTCATATCAAGGCCTTCTCCCACATAGAAGGGGCCACTATAAAAAAAGGCGCGACCATCGGCCCGATGGCCCGTTTACGGCCCGGTTCTGATATTGGGGCAGGCTCCAAAATCGGTAATTTTGTTGAGATCAAAAACGCCATATTGGGTCAAGGCGTAAAGGCCAGCCATCTTGCTTATATCGGGGATGCCGCTGTCGGGGATGATGTTAATTTTTCCTGCGGCGCGATCACGGTCAATTATGATGGCTTTGACAAGCACAAAACCATAATCGGCGCAAAGGCCATGATCGGCAGCAATGTGAACCTCGTCGCACCCGTTACAATCGGGACCGGTGCGTTCGTGGCCGCAGGCAGCACAATCACAAAAGACGTCCCCGCCGATGCGCTCGCCGTTGCGCGGGAAAAGCCAATGATTAAAGAGGGATGGGCCACCCAACGCCGAAAAAAAAGGACCGGATAATGTCACGCTTATTCATTGTTTTTTGTATTGCTTTGTTATCAATCCCCGTCATAGCACAGGCCTGTAGCTGTATGAAAACAACAGAAGCATCAAGCCGTCAAACAATTGAGGATGCCTTTTTCATTGGCAAAGTTCGGGTCAATGTCACAAGGCGCCTCAAAGGAAAAATGTGGGGTTTATATAAAGCTGATCTGGAAATCATCAAAACCTACAAAGGAAACTTACAGGGCAACATATCTGCCGTTTATCAATCCGATTCCGCGGCCTGCGGAAGCCCGAAAAAACCGGGAAAAGAATATGAAGTCATTATTTCAGAACATGAAGAATACCAGCTCTACATTAACGGCTGGTGCGGTAACCCTCTACCCGAACACTGGGATGAATTACGTGGCGATACAAAACAGAAACAAACCATATTAAAAGAGGGGTTTTTCTCAAAAGAAACCTTTTTCCCCAAAAAATTCTTTAACAAAAAAAGCCTTATAGAATGGGCTCACACCTCATCCTGGCCCGGTGGCAAAATTGAAGAAATAACTTTTGTAAACCATGATATTATCGTGGTCTTTCGGGAACATACATCGGGTGTCGTAAGCTCAGATGCCGCTGTCTACGTTCTCAGGGAAAATATATGGTACCTCATCAAGTCTTACCCACAGATATGGGGTAACTCTATTGCCGTAGAAAAAAAGGCCAAAAAACTCATTTTTTCAACCACAAAAAACCCGGCAATACTTTTCGAGCTAACACCTGAAGACTTTACAGGAGAACAATAAATGTGCGGGATAATCGGAATACTTGGTGAAAAAGACGTAGCACCGTTGCTGGTGGAGGGCCTGAAGCGTCTGGAATATCGCGGCTATGACAGCGCCGGAATAGCCACGTTGTCTAACGGCCATATCACCCGCTGCCGTGCCGAAGGCAAGCTGGTCAATCTTGAAAACAAGCTTGAAAAAGACTCCCTTAACGGCACAACGGGGATCGGCCATACGCGCTGGGCAACCCATGGCGGTCCGACGGAGAGCAATGCCCACCCTCATGCTACAGAAAAAGTAGCCGTCGTGCATAATGGTATTATTGAGAATTATGCCGCCCTGAAGACCGAACTGGAGCAGCATCAATGCCGCTTTGAAACTGATACGGACACCGAAGTTGTAGCGCATCTGGTAACGCATAATCTGAAACAGGGCATGAACCCGCAGGATGCCGCTAATGCTGCACTTGATCGGCTGGAGGGCGCTTTTTCCGTGGCCATGATCTTTGCCGGTGAGCATAATTTATTGATCGGCGCACGACAAGGCACGCCTCTGGCTGTCGGTTATGGCGATGGCGAAATGTATGTCGCCTCTGATTCCTATGCCCTCGCCCCCCTCACTCGCAAAATCTGTTTTCTGGAGGATGGCGACCGCGTAGCCGTCACCCGCGAGGGAGCACAAGTTTATACCAACGACAATAAATCGGTAGAGCGCGAAATACGGATCACAGCACAATCCGGTGCGACAACCGGCAAAGGTGAGTTCCGACATTTCATGATTAAGGAGATCTACGAACAACCTGCTGTGATCGGCGATACGCTCAATAGCTTCGTTAACCCGACCACCAGCCATATCACCATACCGGATAATGTGCTGGCAGCCCTTGAAGCCGCACCTCGCATCACGATTATTGCCTGCGGCACGGCTTTTTATGCGGCGATGACGTCCAAATACTGGTTTGAACAAATTGCGCGGATGCCGGTGGAAATCGACATTGCGTCCGAATTTCGCTACCGCGAAGCGCCCATGCCGGAAGGCGGTGTAGCCCTGTTTGTTTCACAGTCCGGAGAAACGCTCGATACGCTGGAGGCACTGCGCTACTGCAAAAAAGAAAAACAACATATTCTATCCATCGTCAATACGATTGAAAGCACGATTGAGCGCGAATCGGACATGGTCCTGCATACGCTGGCCGGGCCGGAGATCGGCGTAGCGTCAACAAAGGCCTTCACGACACAGCTGACAACACTGGCTTGTATTGCGTTAGCGCTAGCCGTGAAAAAAGGCACGATAGACACCACACAGGAATCAGAAATGTCCGAGGCTTTACGCAGTATCCCGGCGCAGGTCGCTTCTATTCTCAAGCAGAATGAAAAGCAAATTCAAGATATATCCCGTGATGTTTTTGAAGTGCAGGATATGCTCTATCTGGGGCGCGGTCTGCTTTACCCGATTGCTATGGAAGGCTCCCTCAAACTGAAAGAAGTCTCCTATATCCATGCCGAAGGCTATGCGGCAGGTGAGTTAAAACACGGCCCCATTGCGTTACTCGATGATAATATGCCGGTTGTTGTTCTCGCACCCGGTCATGACAGATTATTTGAAAAAACAGCTTCCAATATTCAGGAAACAGTTGCGCGCGGCGGGGATGTTCTCCTGATCACAGACCAAACAGGCGCTGATAGACTTTCAGATTGTGTGAAATGGAGCGTTGTGATTGACGACGTTCATTCTTTTGTCGCCCCGATCCTGTATACGATCCCGATACAGCTTCTCGCCTATCATGTCGCCGTCACCAAAGGTACGGATGTCGACCAGCCGCGTAATCTGGCGAAGTCTGTCACGGTGGAGTAGTGGAGAATATCCCTCTGGGGACAACTTTCAAAAGATCGTAGGGAATCTCTAATGCGGAATCTACACTGTACCCGAAACTAAATAAGAGTCCAGACTTGTTCTTTTATAAAAATTGGGCCTAGATGACAGCTTACGGGGTTTTACGGTTACGGGACTGAAATGATCAGCAACATAGCAGATCACTTGATTTCTGACGTTATAAAAGAAGCATTTCCAACCAGCGTGGTCGGAGAAATGCCATATATTAAAAAAAACAGGGGTAGAATATGAGCGAGAAAGATCTCAAACGTATATTTGAGCGCGCGGCTGTTTACCATCCGAATTTTTTTCCGGCAGAAATCGGGATTGACGCGCAGAAATACCATCAGGGCGAACCGGCGGAGTATGCCGCCGTGCAGTTCTACGCTGAACAGGGCTGGATTCATGGTGTTCACGCCAATGTTGTGCCTTTGGAAGATGGCGGCGTCCGCGTTGAAATCGACCACTGGGTACACCGTCCCGACGGCAAAAATATCCTGACACGTTTTATGGAGCTCGAAGCCCACAACAAGCAGGATGACGAAAAAGGGCAGGTAACGGTTGTCGTCGATAAGATCACATTGCAAGGCAAGACACTGGATGTTTCCAATCGTAAAACGCTGAACAGTGCCGTTTCTACCTGCCAGCATATTTTAGGAACGTTAAGGCGAGAGCGCCGGATGCCGCGCCTGAATAAAGCGGCCGAAAAAAATGGATTAAAAACCAAGCCGTTACCGGGAACATATAAAGACGGCAATGCCCGTTTTGCTTATGAAGCCGGTAAAAAAGAAACCCGGAAACTGTTAAATGTTCCGGCCCGGTTTGTCATGGCACTCACTGGTTTTAATGAAGAAGGACAAGCAGCAAAACCCGGTGCCTCCGTTCTTTTTGATGCGACACAACGCGACCCTGACGATGCAGGGAAAGAATATACTTTATATACCCGGCTGACCAAGGGAGCGAAAAAGGGCAATAGCACCGTTTCCATGCGTTTGGCCCGAAAAATAAATGACAGGGAAGAGCCCTATACCATTCACCGTGTTGCACAGATGAAATTTTCTCCGGCGACCGGCAAAACGGATGAAAAAGAGAATTTTGTGGCCTTACGCGATGTCGAAATAGATGGTCGTAAATTACAAGCCAGCGACCACCGCGATATGGTGCGGGCTGTCCATTTTGTACGGGATAGTGTGATGCAAACCCATCACGGCGTTATGCCCGATATGTCCGATATTCTCGGCTACACGAATTTACAGGGTGCTATCAGCGGCTTACCACCGCTCGATAAAAAAGAAAAACAGCGCTACACATTTCGTGTCCTTGGCGGCAACCCGACGGGGCCCCGTTTGTTTAAGGAAGATGACGGCATTGGCGCGAATTGTTTCCTTCACCTTTATGAATGGCATGATGACAAGGGCAAATATAATGCCGAATCCGTTATGGTTGATTGCGGCACGACCCCGCTTTCCCGTAAGAAAACGGGCTTTGACGGGATGATGAGCTTTGCGGGTGAATATTTTGAACACCGCTTTAACACCAAGCATAAACCGAAACATAAAGTCGATACACTCGCCATTACTCACCCCCATCTTGATCACTTTCTGGGACTGCCGCATCTTTTGCTGGCCGGTTACGTTGTGGATCATGTCGCTTGCAGTCTGGCGACGAAATTATACATAGAAAAAGCCTGCACGATGCTTGATGTGCCGCCTGAATATATGCCAAAAAAATGGACGGTTATCAAAAAAGAAGAAGATTTAAAAGTCGGAAAATTCGACATATCCTTCGGCTGGGTTCCGCATTCTGCCATTACCAACTGGATTAATGTTAAAACACCAGAAGGCAGCACCTTCCACTTCAGTGATGCCAAAGCCGACCCTCATGTTATGAGCCATCCACCGGCGAATGAGGAACGGGTTGCCTCCATGAAGCCCACATTGGCTGTCGTCGATTCCACAAGATCCATGAAAGACGATGAAACACAGTCTGAAAAAGAACTGGAAGACGAAATCGTTGCCTTCGCCAAGGAACATCCAGACAAAGGGATGATTGGGTTCCACATTGGCAGTAACGCAGCACGGATGACGACTTTCGTGAATGCCTATGGCCGTACGGGACGGCATACGGTTATTTTTGGCGCGGCCATACAATTTTTGAAAAAGGTACTGGATGCCGTCGGCTTACGGTCCGGTTTCGGCTTAAAAGCGCACGCACGGGAAAAATTTGGCACAAAGGTTTTGAATTACACGCCCAATGCCAAGGGTGCCAAACAGATTCTGGACGGCGCACCTGGAAAACAGGGGATTTTGGGCACAGGTACGCATAACGAAATCATGTCCATCGCCAACAGACTGATTGAAAATAAAGACCGAAAAAATCTTGGTTTTATCACGCCGGATAAATACGTCATTGTCATGTCCCAGACGGGAATCCCCGGCAACCGGGCAGAGTGGCAGAAAATGATCGACTGGATGGAGCGTCGCGGATTCGAATACCGCGTCATTCACGCCTCTGGCCATGAGGGCAAAAAAGGTATCAAGAAAATGATGGGCTGGGCCGGTGCGCCTTTCGGTGTGGTCACACATGGCAATGTGTTTCAGAGAGGGCACGCAGAAGATATCGTGAAAGAACTGGATATGAAAGCCCTGAATCCGGGGGAACAGGACGTCATTCAGGTCTCGGATAAAAATGGCTGCAAGATTGTCGCGCAGGAACCTTCCACGATGGTTTATTTTTCTATTAAAAGACCGGATGGGCAGCATTGGGGCGGCGGTGAAGATGTTGAGTATTATGCTCATATGGTCAACCCTGAAATCCGCACACCTGTCGGCGATATGTTAAAAGACATCAGAGGCATGAAACGTAACAGCGGGGGGATGCCCAACCATTACGAACGCAGCCTTAATGATCTGCTGGACAAAGACCCCGTTCTGAATATGGAGGGCTCCTCTTTGCAATCCACGCAAAAGCGCGTCAAAATATCATTGCCGGACTATCTGGTGCAAAACGGCATTTTACGCCGCATCGTTTATGATTGTGAAACAACGCAATTGGGCCGCCACGCCTGGATTACGCAGTTTGCCGCCAAGCAATCGGACTGGATGGGTAAAGGTCGTGTAAAGCGGATGAATATCCGTCAGACATTACCGACATATGTATTACCTGATCTTGACGCCTTGCTCGTTACGGGTGTGCTGCCTTCTTCTCTGTATAAAACCGGTAAAAACTATCATCCGCCCCGGCGTTTTTATCACGAGATCGTCAAATTTCTGCAGAACTCAAAATCCTTTGGGCTGAAAGGGCAGAAAAGGATATGGATAGACCGGGCCGAAAAACATCAGGACCCTTCAAAATTGAAATCAAAAGCTAAAAGTAAAGACGATCCCTATATGAAACAGAGTCAGGGCTATTCCTTTAAGGTGGAGAAGAAATTTAAAGATGCAAAATCCATTACAACCAAAACACTGATCGGTGGCTTTAATAATACACGGTCTGATGATGTCTGGTTGCAACATGCCGGGTTTCGGGCGGGTGCTCTGCGTTATTCTCCGACAAATACAGGCGGTATGCGCCGTTTTGATCTGCGGAATATGGCCCGAATGTTTGCTTATTTGCGGCCTGATAAGTTCAAAGTACGTAAAAAACCGGAAAACCCTGAGTTTCTTGATTTTACAGTGAAAGGCATTATGAAGGCTAACCGCCTGAATTACGGTGGTTACAAGGCCCATGATGCCGGCGCTGATGTGGAAATGGAAGATAGCGCCATTTTGGGTCATATGCTTAAAATTGACCCGGAGCTTTTTACCCAGAACGTCCTGAACGCCACGCCCAAAGAGGTCAAAAAGCTTCTGGCAGGCACTCATAACGGCATGCTCTATCCCCGCCATCTGGTCACCTATATTAATACACTGGCCAAAGATGCCAAAGCAAATGTGGGCGTATATGTCGGACGGTCTACGGATTCAAAACACAGAAACAAGGCGCTCCTGTTCAATGTTTCTGATTTTGATCCCAAAGACTTTAAGGACATGTCAGCACAGCAATTATCTGAAATTATGAGTAGTCCTAAACATCGCCTGAATAAGGCTTTTGAAGTTGTGCAAATCAATAAACATCCTTTGTTGTCGTCTGCCGACCGGGGTTTTGCTGTGGGTGCAAACCGGGAAACATCGATTGAAGCCATGAAAGGGTATAAGCATTTTATTGAACGTCATCCGCAAATGGCGGCAAAAATGATTCAGGCCATGGAAAGGGCACGCTTTATACCGGATCATGATCCGGGAACACCGATGGAGCAACGTATTTATTCGGCGCCCTTTATGGAGATGAGTTCACATGACAGGGAACTGGCAAAATTGTTTGATCCCAGT
Source organism: Alphaproteobacteria bacterium (assembly GCA_021776075.1). Taxonomy (GTDB): domain Bacteria; phylum Pseudomonadota; class Alphaproteobacteria; order Micavibrionales; family Micavibrionaceae; genus JAJFGQ01. The sequence continues at coordinate 22,498 of JAJFGQ010000040.1, forward strand.
GATGAACAGGAATTCGCAGATCCGAAATTTGCTGATAATTTGAACCGGGAACGGGCGCATGCCATTGATAAATTCCATGGTTTGCAAGTTCGTGAGCGTTATGTTGCGGTGATGTATCAGATTGAACGAGAGTATGAACAATTATTTGGCCAGAAAAAGAAATATCTCCACGATCAGGATCGTGCGCGGGAGCGCGCCAAGGAAAAGGCGCGAGTTCACGGCCTTATTGATACGGAAGCTGTATCGCTGGGACGTTTGGATGCGCAGATCAAACGGGCGCACCAAAACTGGGATGAGCGCATGAAAGATAAAACGCCAGCGGAACGTAAATTGAGCACGCGTATTTTGCATGAAACTGAAGCGCTTGTGCAGGATATAAAAACAAAAATTGCGAATAATGATCCGGAATGGGCCCTAACGAAAGAAGATTACGCCCGTCTCGGTCTTGATGACAACGTACCATACGGACGTTACCGTCCTCCCGCATCAAAAACGGCTGCACCGCGCCCAAAGAAAAGAGCCCCCGGCCAATAATGGCAGGGGACATGATCTTTTTATAAATGGTTATAAATAGTTAGGGTTTTCAGACCTTATTTTTTGTCGGTGTCGGTGTCGGTGTCGGTGTCGGTGTCGGCATCCGTATCATCGTCCATATCGAATTCGATTTCAATATCCAGATCATCATCGTCCGTATCATCGTCGGTATCGGTATCGGTATCGGTACCTGTATCAGTATCAGCTTCCGGCGGTGTCTCGGCATCAAGATCAAGATCAGGGATCAATACATCCGCGTCATCATCATCCTCATCATCGGCCTTATCCACCACATCGGCGGCCGCAGCCGGGGCAACTACCTTTTCTTCTTCTACCTCTACAGTTTTTTCATCATTGGCCGCAACCGCACGTTTGCGACGGCTTTTGGTCTTCACTTCCCCTGTGAATTCCGTTTCACAGCCGGGGCAATGAACGGGACGTTTATTAAAATCGTAATAACGCGCTCCGCAATTGGGGCAAATACGTTTTAGTCCTCTTTTATCAGCAGAAACGGCCACGATTTTTCTCCATAATTTATATGTTCCAGATCACTTCCACTAGGTGGCCTATTTTTACACCTCTTGTCAAAGATAATTTGCAGGGAAAGACGTAGATTCTTACCCAAGATGATTATAGAGTGATAGACGAATTTAATTTATTTCCAAATGGGAGGCTCTTTCATGGAAAAGCAGGTTGTTATATGTGGCTACAAACGTTCCCCTTTTCATTTCGCTAATAAGGGGGCGCTCATAAAAACACGCCCTGACAATCTGGTGGCAGACACTGTAAAAGCGCTTGTAAGCGCTACGAATGTTAACCCGGACGACATTGAAGACCTTTTAATGGGCTGCGCCTTTCCGGAGGCAGAACAGGGTTTTAATCTGGGCCGCATTGTTGTGCAGCTTGCCGGTTTTCCGGTTTCTATGGGCGGCGTAACGGTCAACCGTTTTTGCGGTTCGTCTATGACGACGATACAAATGGCGGCAGGCTACATTCAAATGGGTGCGGGGGACGTCTTTATCTGCGCCGGTGTTGAGTCTATGACACGCATTCCTATGGGCGGGTTCAACCCCATGCCAAACCCCGGACTGGTGGAAACCTATCCGCAAGCTTACATGGCGATGGGCGAAACAGCGGAAAACCTGGCAGAAAAATATCAAATTACACGGGAAGAACAGGACGAATTTGCACTTCTTTCTCATCAAAAAGCAGCTAAAGCGCAAGATAACGGATTTTTCAAAGATGAAATTGTTCCCTGCGGTGATATTACAGATGACGGGTGCATTCGCGCCGGGACCACACGGGAAGCATTGGGAGGATTAAATCCTGCTTTTGATAAAAACGGTACGGTTACAGCCGGTACAGCTTCGCCGTTAACCGATGGCGCCGCCGCCGTTCTTATCGCTTCAGAAGACTACGCTAAAGCCCACCAATTGCCGATTATGGCGCGGATCAGATCCGTTGGCGTATCGGGGTGCAAGGCAGAAATTATGGGGATTGGGCCTGTACCCGCGTCAAACAAAGCACTGGAACGGGCTGGGCTGGATATAGATACCATCGATATTGTTGAGCTTAATGAGGCTTTTGCTGCCCAGTCGCTTTCTGTTGTAAAAGAACTGGGGATTCATCAGGATAAAATTAATCTGGACGGCGGTGCGATCGCTCTGGGGCATCCTCTTGGTGCCTCTGGCGCGCGGATTACAGGTAAGTTGGCCAGTCTTTTACAAAGAGAGAAAAAAGAAATTGGTCTGGCAACCATGTGTATTGGCGGCGGTCAGGGAACCGCTATTATTCTGGAAGCAGCATAATGACTGACGAAACCTTTTTGGAAACACTCGGTTTTAAGACAAATGAACCGGACATAGACCATGTCGAACGACAATTTGTTGATCGCGTTAAAGAACGGATTCAAACCTTTCAGGATTCTTATGATGAAGAGGAAGTCAAAAAGACCGAAGAATGGCTAACAACATTTTATCAGGGCTTTTTCCAATACAGCATGCAATGGGCACATCGGGAAATGCAAAAGAAGAAAGATGTTGTCAACCATCCCGATGCACCGGACCTGAAAAAAGCAGCACGCGCCATTTTAGAAGATTTACAAAAACATATTATCGAAGTCTCTTTCGCCTACATGCACATCAACCGCTTTATGACATTGCTTCGTGATGAAATAAAAAGGGAAGAAATCCGCATGGGCGCTGCGGTACCCACCGATTTTAAATGGACCTCAGATACAGGTGATGTGCTGACCCGCTATAAAAAACAGAAAAAAAACCTGATCCAAAGCAACGAACGCATAAAAGAAGCCCGCCACATTTTGGAAAGCATTGAGGATGACTTCATTCTTATTAAGAAAAGCATCTCTTCTTTGCTTGGTAAGGATAAATCAGAAACTTATGTGCGGCGCTTAATGTCCGCCTTTCGGATGGCTGATTTTAAAAAAGCACGCAACACATTGAAGGACATTGGCGGCACTAAAAAACGATTTGGCCTGGATCAAAAGACACACACACAGCTTCAGACCAATTTGCAAAAAGCGGGAGGCCATATTTTACAGGTGCTGGAAGACAAACAGGACATATTGGAAGGTGCAGATAACAAGCTCTATTTAAGAGTTTTGGAAACGAGTATGATTTATAATGCGCAAATCAGGGAACTCAAAAAAATCAGAGGATTTCTGGCCAAATATCACCTGCCCTACATGCAATATAAACTGAACCTGTTGCAGCATCTGAAAGAAAAATTACTGGTCATCGGGTCTCTGGAGAATCTGATGACTCTATATAAGCGGCTAATTAGCGGGGTTGCCCAACCTCTGGCGAGCATTAAAGACGTGAGATTATATGAGAGCAAAGTTTTGGGCCATGTGACTTATCTGCTGGATGGCCATTTTCAGGAAACAACAACAATCGTCACGCGGGCAAACGAAACGGTACAGGAATTTCGTGACAACCGTGAAGATTTTGAAGAATTCAGCGAAATGGAACTTGAAGAAATTACTGTTGATAATGAGCAAGATGCCGGTTAACGCATAGAGGAGTATTCTTTCATGGCGATAGAAAAAGTTGCGGTCATTGGATCGGGTGTGATGGGTGGCGGTATTGCGGCGCAAATAGCCAATGCCGGCGTGCCGGTCGTTTTGCTCGATATTGTACCGGATAAGGCGGAAGACCGGAGCCTGTTAGCAAAAGGCGCCATTGCAAAGATGTTAAAATCAGATCCGGCACCCTTCATGAGCAAAAAAAATGCAAAACTGGTCACGCCGGGTAATCTGGAAGATGATCTGGAATTACTGGCCGACTGTGACTGGATTATCGAAGTGGTGCTGGAAGATTTAAAGATCAAACATGCCACATACGATAAAATTAATAAGCACCGCAAAAAGGGTGCGATTATATCCTCCAATACCTCAACAATTCCGCTTCATCATCTCATTGAGGGGCAAGACAATGATTTTGCTGAAAATTTTCTGATCACTCACTTTTTTAACCCACCGCGCTATATGCGCCTTCTGGAGTTGGTAACGGGAGACAAAACCCGCAAAGATACCATTAAAACTGTAACTGATTTTTGTGATGTCCAACTGGGCAAGGGTGTCGTGCATTGCCATGATACGCCGGGCTTTATTGCCAACAGGCTCGGTGTTTTCTGGCTGCAATGCGGGGTCAATGAAGCCCTCAACCAAAATATATCTGTAGAAGTCGCCGATGCCGTAATGTCCCGGCCTGTGGGTATTCCCAAGACCGGTGTTTTCGCCCTGATCGATCTGGTGGGCATTGATCTTATGCCCCATCTATCGGAAAGCCTGCTCAGCACGCTTCCTGAAAATGATACATACCGTTCTATTTTTAAGGACTACCCCTTTATTCATCAGATGATTGACTCCGGCTATACCGGACGCAAGGGCAAGGGCGGCTTTTACCGACTCGACCCTGAAGCCAAGGGAAAAAGAACAAAACAGGCTTTATCCTTAAACCCGGACAGCTTTAAAGAAGAAGACTATAAAAAAGCAGACAAGCCAAAGCTTGACTCCGTAGCTGCCGGAAAGAACGGCTTGCGCGCCGTCATGGAAACCGATGATGAAGGCGGTCGTTATGCATGGGCTGTTTTATCAAAGACACTGCTCTACGCTGCGTCTTTAGTACCGGAAATTGCCGGTGATATTGCCGCCGTCGATGAAGCGATGCGACTGGGTTATAACTGGAAATTCGGACCGTTTGAGATGATTGATGCCCTTGGTCCTGTTTGGTTTGCCGAAAAGCTGGCTGCAGAAGGATTGGACATTCCGCCTTTACTCAAAGCCGTGGGTGACGGGTCGTTCTATAAAATTGAGGACGGCAAAACATACTATTTTGGTACGGATAGTAAATATCACGAAATTACCCGCCCTGACGGTGTGTTACTTCTCCGCGATATAAAACTATCCAGTCAGCCTGTATTCAAAACAGCTTCGGCGGCGTTGTGGGATATTGGTGACGGTGTTTTATGTGTCGAATTCACAGGCAAAATGAATACGCTGGATGAACAGGTCTTTGAAGTTTACCACAAAGCCATCAAATTGATCGGCGAGGGAACGGGCGATTACAAAGCGCTTGTTATATATAATGAGGCCTCCGTCTTTTCTGCCGGGGCTAATCTGGGACTAGCGATGTTTGCTATGAATCTGGCCCTCTGGCCTCAGATTGAAAGCCTTATTTCCGGCGGTCAAAAAGCTTATATGGCCTTGAAATATTCCCCCTTCCCCGTTGTGGCCGCCCCCAGCGGTCTGGCACTTGGCGGCGGGTGCGAGATTTTACTCCATGCCGATCACGTGCAGGCCCATGCCGAAACTTACACCGGGCTTGTTGAAGTCGGTGTTGGTCTTGTTCCCGCATGGGGTGGGTGTAAAGAAATGATTCTGCGCTACAGAGCAGAAGAGCAGGACAATTATTACAAGGCGACGGACGGTAAAAAAATGTGGCTCAGCCCGGTGAATGGTCCGATGAACGCCATACGAAAAGCCTTTGAAACAATTGGCACGGCCAAAATTGCAAAATCGGCGCAGGAAGCAAAAGAAATCCTCTATTTCCGTGAGACAGATGGTATCACAATGAATCGTGACCGCTTGCTTTTCGATGCCAAACAAAAGGCGCTGGCGCTGGTGAAAAATTACAAAGCCCCTGAAAAAGTCGAAGACATGCGTTTGCCCGGCGCAGGCGGCAAAGCAGCGCTCAATCTGGCAGTCGGTGATCTACAAAAATCCGGCAAGGCCACAGAGTATGACGTTGTCGTGTCCGAACATCTGGCTACCGTGTTATCCGGTGGTGAAGATGCCGACTGGACAAATGTTTTGTCCGAAGATGATCTCCTAAAACTTGAAGTTCAGGAGTTTATAAAACTAATCCATAAGGAAGGGACGATGGATCGTATTGAGCATATGCTCTCCACCGGCAAACCCCTAAGAAACTAGTCTTTTTTCTTGACATAATGTATTTATTGTTGCTATTGTCCGGGGTAATAATTGGACATAATGATTTTTATGCGTGGTATTTATGGGCGACCCAAACACTGTGCCTCCCGACACTAAACCGGCAAAGGGCACAATAGGCAATGCAGAGCTAAAAGAAGCGCTAAAGCTTGCGCGGCAGGGCGATACGAATTTTGTATCCCTGATTGCCGGTTTAGCTCCCCCTGACTCCGGGAACAATGATGATTTTGAAGCAGAGCGGGTCAATGCTTTTTCAGCAGGTATTGACGCTTTGGCTGAAAATAACCGCGAAGATGCCATTGAAGCGGCTTATCAGTTATCAGGGCTTGTAGAGCGCGGTTCTCTTTTGCACCGGGCAGCGATGGAAAAAATTGTTCTCCATACAGATGAACGGGTGATTGATCATTTTGACTCAGCATTAGCAGCTTTGCGGTTTGTCATCGCAGAAGGACGGCCTTACGGCGCTCCACAGGAACAGGCCCTGTATCAATCATTCGCCCTACTTGATCGTTTAGCGAGCAAGGACACAGAACAAACCCTTCTGGAAGCCGGACGCCTTGTCTTTACCGCAGAAAAAGCAAGTTGGAAACGGCAGGACCATTTATACGGTTTTTTAGAAATCAGAAAACATCTGGAAGACCCGGACTTCAGAGAGACACATGAAGCCGCTAAAGACTATAGCGCTCACATTCAGGATCCCGCTATACGCAAAAAATTTGGAAATCTGGTCGCAGCACTCAGTGATGACAGCCTGTCTACCATGCTGGATGACGTGGAAAGTAATATTGAATCTGTGAACGGCATCGCGCCTCTTACACAAAAAGCACTATACACATTTTACGAACTCTCTGAACACTGGGAACAGAAAAACCCGCAAGACGCTCTGACCTCTCTTGTCGATTTTGCCTTTATGGCTGTTGACCATAAAGAGTACGGGCTACTGGAAAATAAATTTCATTCTCTGCATCGTGACGCCACAGACAAATATTTCGCCCGCATTGAGCATTTTGCAGCTACGGATTTAAAAACGGCCATCGCCTCCCTGTTCAATACAATGACCAAATGTTATGAACGTAATGACAGCCACAGTGTTCTGGCTGTTGAATCCGAGAAAAAGCTTGCACATCATTTAAAGGCACTCATCCGGCAAGACCGGGATGCAGCCAGAGAATATGTTAAACACAGAATACCGGCCTCGACTTTCAGTCACGAAAAAATATTTAGCCCCCTATCTGGAAAACTGGCTTATGCGGACACACTGCATAAAACGGCAAAACTTATGGAACTGGATGAGGCTACCCTTAAGAAATCAGCCATAGGAAAAACACGTTTAAAATTGCTGTTTAATAAATATTCCCTTTACGACTGGGCCAAAGAAAACAAATCAAAACTTGATTTGTCGACCACCTCCGCGGGCGCTGTTGCCGGCGTTCTTACCTACGCCAATCTCGCGCCACCTTCTTTATGGGGCATATTTATAACGGGACTGACTTTTGCCGCAGGAAGCCGCATGATCGGTGCTATGACAAGAAATGGCATGATTTCCGGCAAACGTCATTTCAAAAGAGAACTGGAAAGCAAAGTTATACAGCCTAGCTAAAAATATTACCCGGAAAAATTCAATTTTCTATGGGAAAGCCCATCATCTGCAGAATCAGCTGTACGGTTTTTATCGCAGCAATCAGCAATGCGCTCTTCTATCTTCGACCAGATTTCTTTACCTTCCGGTGTATGGGGCTGCCACAGGCTCCGGTCATTCATAATATCTGCGGCCATTGTTTCCGTTATATAGCCCTGTGTTTCATTAAACAGCGGGGCCGTCATGGCTGACAGATTCTGCGGATTAGTATCCAACGCATTACGGGTACGATCCGGCGGTTCGGTTGTATAACCGGTGCAAAGAGACGGATTGCCATCAAAGTCCATACAGGGATAAGTATAAGAGACATCAACATCGTCCAGTTCCCTGAGATACCACCCCAGAAGACCTTCTTCGATGTCATCGACAACCGGCGACTTAATAACGGCCTTAAAGACAGACAAGCGCGCTTCTTTTGGGGTTTGATTCGTTTTTCCCAAGGCCTCTTCATAAATTTCAGCAGAGAGACCATATTTCGGATCTTTTAAAAACTCCTGCCATGCCAGCGAACTGCCCACAGAAGCCGATGCGGCTTTGTGCATGTTCTCAACATGAGCGGCATAATGGTTTGCGACCCGTGCCCGTGCCCAGAATAAAGCATCAGCCGGCCTCAAATCAGCAGACCAGTGCGCAACCTTACGACCTGTCTTATAGGTAAAATTATCCATCAAATGGTTTGTTACATTAATCTCGGGTGTTTTTTCAGCCACCAGATACACATCATGAAAACGCCAATGTTCTATGTCTTGTTTCAATCCGGTTTTGGGCCCAAAGCAGAAAATTGTTTTATCATCGTTGAATTGATTCACCAGATTTTGCCCCAGCCAGCTTTTATTCATCTGGGAAAAAATCGTACGCGTTATCGGTTCTGCAATATTATATTTTTCGGCATAGTTATCATATTGATTATCTAAATCGTTTTCCGCACTAAAATTGTCTTCCTCTGCTGTCGCCCGTGGATTGTAACAAAGACTTTCGTAATTCTCGTTCCAATCCTTAAGCTGCGCATCAAGGGAAAAAAGACTATTATAGACCATAGTACCGCCACCGGCGACAAGGACAGAAGCCAGAACGGCCGTCGCAACCTTCTGCTTGTCTGTCAGCGCAAACCACGTATTTTGCACGCTACCCATGAAGCCCTGTATTTTATTTTGCATATCTTCGTATGAAGTCATAACGACGCCCTACTCTGTCCTGTTTCCTGTGTTTCCGTGCAGAAAATATACAACAAATCACATGTTATGTCAAATAAAAAGGAGAGGATTCACCACAGAGAGATATCATGTATACTGATCATCGGATTACACTACACAATAAGGGAGAAAACTTATGGGTTGGTTCGGAAAAAAGAAGAAAAAAGGCACTGAAAAAACAGGAGACAGCCGTTCACGGGCAGAAATCATGGAAGAAGCCATGCAGAACATGAAACAGGCACGCGAAGAGATCGGTGACGATAATCTACAAAAAATGGCGCAACAGCTCATGAAGGACGGCTTTCAACCACCGCCCGGTTCTTCTGAAATCATGAAAATGCCAAAAAAATCAAAAGGCCTTCTTGCCAAGGAAAAAATAAAAACCATGGATGAAGGCAAAGTGGCTGATAATCTAAAAATCCTGCTGGAAGAAAAGTAAAGTAACGATTAGGAGACTGTTCATGCCCGTTTATACCGCGCCCCTTGAAAACATCCGTTTTGTCCTGCACGAGGTTCTGGACGCCAACGCCCTCACCGCCTTACCGGGCTATGAGGATTCCACAAGCGATCTTGTCGATCAGGTTTTAGAGGAAGGCGCAAAAATTTGTTCTGAAGTCCTATTCCCTCTCAACCAAAGCGGCGATGAAGAAGGCTGCGTGCTTGAAAATGGTGTGGTGCGAACCCCAAAGGGCTTCAAAGAGGCCTATCAGACCTTTATCGAAGGCGGCTGGACGGCTATTTCTTCCGACCCTGAATATGGGGGCATGGGTATGCCGCAACTCGTAAATACAGTGATGCAGGAAATGATCTCTTCTGCAAACATGTCATTTGGCATGTATCCTGGTCTTTCGCAGGGTGCCTATGAAGCTCTGCACGCCTTTGGAACGGATGAGTTAAAAGCCCTCTATCTGCCCAAACTGGTTGAGGGCATATGGTCGGGTACGATGTGCCTGACAGAACCGCATTGCGGTACGGATTTGGGACTGATCAAGACAAAAGCCATCCCTGATAAAGAGGGAGCTTACGACATAACAGGAACGAAAATCTTTATTTCTGCCGGTGATCATGATTTAACAGAAAATATCATCCATCTTGTTCTGGCCCGCTTACCCGATGCACCGGAAGGTGTGCAGGGTATTTCTCTGTTCATAGTGCCCAAATTTTTACCGGACGGCTTAAAACCTAACGCCATCACCTGCGGCTCCCTTGAGCATAAAATGGGCATTAAAGCCTCAAGCACAGCCGTTATAAATTTCGATGACTCCAAAGGCTGGCTGGTTGGAAAGCCCCACAAAGGCCTGAAAGCCATGTTTTCTATGATGAATGCGGCGCGACTTGGTGTTGCCATGCAGGGTCTGGGGATTGCCGAAGTGGCCTATCAAAACGCGCTGGTCTACGCCAAAGAACGCTTGCAAATGCGGGCACTGACAGGCCCGGCAGAGCCGAACAAACCCGCAGACCCGATTATCGTGCATCCGGACGTACGGCGTATGCTTTTAACCTCCAAAGCCATATGTGAAGGAACGCGGGCCTTGTCCTACTGGGTCGGTATGAATCTGGATATCTCCCTGAAACACCCGGATCAAAAAACACGGGAAGAAGCAGACGATTTGGTGGCCTTGCTCACACCGGTTATCAAGGCCTATCAAACCGATATGGGTTTTGAAGTGGCCAATCTGGCCATTCAGATTTATGGCGGTCATGGCTATATTGCTGAACACGGCATTGAACAATATGCGCGCGACGCCCGTATTGCGATGATCTATGAAGGCACGAACGGTATTCAGGCCCTCGACCTGGTGGGCCGGAAGATGCCTCAGAATTTTGGCCGCTTGTTACGCCGGTTTTTTCATCCCGTTAGTGAATTCATTGAACAGCATCAGACCGATGAATCGATGCAGGCGTTTATTTTTCCGCTCGCCAAGGCTTTTTCAAAGCTGCAACAAGCCACAGCCATGATTGCGCAGAAAGGATTAAAAGACCCCAATGAAGCAGGAGCGGCCTCTGTTGATTATTTGCGGATGTTTGCGTTAGTCGCAACAGGCTATATGTGGGCACGAATGGTCAAAGCAGCGCAGGATAAACTGGAAACAGACGCAGACGGACGGGAAGAGTTTTACGAAAGCAAAATTGAAACGGCCCGTTTTTTCTTTGCCAAAATGTTGCCGGAATCAGACGGCCGCTTTAAAGCCATTATGGCCGGCGCAGACCCTGTGATGTCCCTGAAAGCCTCCGGTTTTTAATGTGACTACCGTAAGCATAGATGATGTTCTAAACGCCTATAGATGCGGCCTGTTTCCCATGGCCGACGATTCCGGTTCAGAAGGGTTTTATTGGTACGATCCGCCCCAACGCGGGCAATTATCCATTGAAAAGCTACATATCCCGGCCCGGCTTCAACGGCGTGTTTTACAGGAACCCTATGAAATCCGTGTTGATACAGCTTTTGCCGATGTTATAAAAGCCTGTGCCGCTGCCGTCGATAACCGTCCGCAAACATGGATTAATGACGGCATTCGCGACCTATTTACAGAGCTTCATAAAGCCGGACACGCCCATAGCATTGAATGCTGGCAAGACAATAAGCTTGTAGGGGGCCTCTATGGACTAGCCATCGGGGGCTTTTTTTCAGGGGAAAGCATGTTCTCCCGCAAGAAAGACGCCAGCAAAATTGCACTTGTCCATCTTTGCGCCCGGCTATGGAAGGGTGGTTTTTCTCTTTTAGATACACAATTTATAAATGATCATTTGTTGCAATTCGGTGCCTATGAAGTCCCACGGGAAGACTATCTGAGCAAATTGCAAGACGCCGTTGCGCGCCCGGCCCGCTTTCAAATACCCCAACTAACGGAACAAGAGCTTGTTTCTCTCTACTGTAAGGAAAAGACGAAAGACTAAACCAGCCGCATACCCTGCGTACCGTTTTTAGGCTGCAAGCGTTCTTTCATTTTGGCGACCGGCTCCTGCACGCGCCATAACGCATTCACACCCTGCAAATTACCAACGAGAAAATCATTCAGATACATTTCTGCCTGTTCCTGATTCTGTGTTGCAGCCATGAAATTTGCATATTGAGCAGGTGTCATTTTGTCCTGCTCTCCTTTTTCTTTTTCCTGAGCATATCCTGCGTCCAGACTGTCCCGGGCAATGGTATATTGCTCCTCCATATCTTTCAAAGCGTCATCATTGCCGGCAAGCCTCTCTTGTTCGCCTTTACGATACTGGTCCTGTTGTTCCTTAAACGTAGCATAGCGCGTATCCAGCCCTTGCTGATGAGCCACATATTGTGCTTCCAACTGTTTGTGATCTATCACATGCAAGGGGCCGACATTCATTTTTTGCCAGCCCTCCAGCATTTTCTGATTAACACGGCAAGCCGCAAAGTTTTTATAGTAAGCAATAGCCTGCTCTTTATCAGTCTCCTTATTCGCTGTATTCGCAGCAATAAGCGTTTCGTAGGGAACAACGGCATAAAGCGCCTCTTCTTCTTTAATCCCGGCCACAGGAACATAAGAAGGCTTCTCCAGGGATAAAGGCAAAGGCTCAAACTGCAAGTCGGACTCAGGCGCGTCCGGCGCCGTCGGTTCCACGCCTCTTAAAAACAACAACTTTTGAATCAAATCCGAAAATAAAGGCGTGGGAAGTCCGTATTCCTTACAACGATCTGCCATCAGGGCCGTTGTGGTCCGTATGGAGGGATCTACAGAGATTGTTTTTTCCAGAGAAGGCGGCACTGAAGGCTCAATTGTCATGCGATGCTCTCTCAGCAAATGAACCATTTCCTGATTAACCTCGCTAACCGGTTCTAGCCCTGACAACATCGGCGCGATTATCGGCAAAATTGTCCGTCTGCCATATTCAGCCAATAACCCCTGCACAAAGCCGGGACCGCCAGTCTTATGAGCTTCATCCATCAAAAGACCGACAACGGCCGGATCATGCGCGGAACTGCCGGGAAAATGGGAGCACGCCGCATGAAAAGCTTCGCATTGCTGATGATACGGCGAATTGCTCCATGCCAGCATTTCATGCGTCAGCGGATTGCCGCCGGCTTCACGGGCCGTTTCAAGAAGTAACTTCACCATATCCGTACGGCCAATATTACAGGCCAGAATAAAAGAATGGTGTCTTTGTTCTTTGTTTTTATAAGTAATCGACTCAGGGTCGCCTGAACTACGCATCATTTCAACAAGCGCTGTCTGGCCGCCAACTTTACGAACGGTATCAATGAATAACTGTACCAATTCCTGCTGACCCAGAGTAACAGCTGTATGAAAAGCGTCGTAATCCCGGCTTTGCAGCATTTTATAAACGGCATCCTCGCCGCCTGCTTTTTCCATCATGGCCATCATTTCCGGGATCAGCACTTCCGGCCTGCGCACCCGGGCTTTAGTTTGATCTTCCTCATCCGGATTCACGACAAGATGATTAAAAGCATCATGGAAAAAATCATAATCATTGCTCGCCAGTATCGTTCCGGAATCAATCCCGGCTTCTTCTGCGGTCTTGAAAAGTATTTCGAGCGTCTTCTGATCAAGCATTTTTTGATCGGACGTTTTGTAAACGGGTTTTTTCGAGTCGGACAATTCACGGTAGAGCTCAAGGCGGAGCGCCGCGTCGTGCATTTTTTGCTCTTCATGGCCGTTCACCACATGAAATATTCTAAAATCTTCCTCTTCGAGAAGGTTTCTCAGGAAATCCTTGCCGCCTTCGTGAGTTGAGGCTTTATCAAATATGGCCTTCAGCAGCTTGATGTCGCCTTCATCAATAGCGCCTAATATTTTCGGCTCCAGCTTTTTCAGCTTTTTTTGTGCTTTTGCCAGCTTCTTTTGTGCTTCTTTCAGCTTTTTTTCTTCGCTGCTCGCCATAACTTAACCCTCATAAAATTTTTGACTCATAAAAAACAAGTGAAGCCAGTCTATATCATATACAAAAGTTATGTCAATAAAAATTCCCATAGAGCACGAAAGAATATTACAGAATCTTATTGATTTTTATAATTATCACAAAAATATGTTGACATAAAATTAATTATCATTTAATTTAGTGTTAATTCCGATTACAAAAAAAGGCGTGTTGAACAGGATGGCTATTGTTTTATCTCAGAGTTGGTTTGAAGAAAATAACACCGAAGCCCTGAAGGGCGTGCGCCCCGGATCTGATGAGTTTCATTCACCTTTTTACCGCTTATACCAGCAAGGGCAACTCCCTGTGGGCTTTGCCGTCGCACCCGTTTCAGAATTAACGGGCCGGGACAGGCAGGGCGAAACGCAGACATCCCGCACTATTTACGGCGTATGCGCCATTCATGCCTCTACGCTTGCAGCATGGGAAGAGAAAAACCTCCTCCATCTTGAGATGTTTACGGCGAAGAGCGATGCCATAAACAAAGCCGATGCGCTGAATTTCAAACAACAATCTATCTGTGAGCAGGATTACCGGGACGGCTGCCTGAAAGGCGTCAGAAGCTGGAATCATGAACAAAAAGCACATATAGCAGAGCCCTACAGCAACATGGACAGACAGCAAAAGATACAATCTGTTTCATGGAATCCTTAGAATCTGCCATCATCAGTTATGAGTCAAACCGTACAAAGCACAGAGTCCCAGCCCGTAATTTTACGTTCAGCCCATGAAGTCCGGCATTGGGTTGATCGGGAACGGCAACAAGGACACAGAATCGCTCTTGTGCCTACAATGGGCGCACTGCATAACGGCCATATGGCGCTCGTACAGCAGGGATTACAACAAGCCGATTCTGTCATTGTCAGTATTTTTGTGAACCCCACACAGTTTGGTGCAAATGAAGATTTTTCGACCTATCCCCGCACGGAAAAAGAAGACCTGCAAAAATTATATGATGCGGGCGCAAATGCCGTCTTTCTTCCTGCAACACAAGAAATGTACCCTGATAATTTTGTAACAGCCATATCAATCGGAGGGATAAGCGAACGCCTTGAGGGCGCCCATCGGCCCGGTCATTTTGATGGCGTGGCGACGATCGTGTGCAAGCTTCTATTGCAGGTCACACCTGATGTCGCCTTGTTCGGAGAGAAAGACTATCAACAACTACAAATTATAAAACGGCTCGTTTCGGATTTGAATATAAACACTGATATTACAGGCGTTCCCATTGTAAGAGATGAGCAAGGATTGGCTTTATCCTCCCGTAATGCCTATTTGAACGACGCGCAATATAACATCGCCATCGCGCTTAATAAAACCCTGTTTGCCATGGCGGAAAAGATTAATGCAGGCGAAGACATCCAAACTGTCAAAGACCGGAGCACTGCCCTGTTGGAAAAAGCGGGCTTTGACTCTCTTGATTATCTTGAAATTTGTGATGCTGAAACATTATGTTCTGTGATAAAAAAGACAGGTCAATCTTTGCGTATTCTAGCTGCCGTCCATTTGGGTAAAACGCGCCTGATTGATAATGTTTCTATATAACCTCAGAGTAAAGCGCCATGACCCTTGAAAAACTAACCGAGCAGATAAAACAAAAATTTGCCTACGCACCGTCCATCGACGCAAAACTAAAATTCGATTTGGGCGATGAAGGCATTCTGTTCATTGATGCAACAAAAACACCGCCCGAAATCAGTCATGAGGATGCGGAAGCCGATACGACATTCTCCTGCACACCGGACGTTTTCGAAGGTATTTTAAACGGAACACAAGACCCCAACATCGCTTTTATGATGGGAAAATTAAAGATTCAAGGCTCCATGGGACTCGCCATGAAACTGAACTCTATTCTGGAAGATTAACTTTGCTGGAGAACCCGCTTGATCTCTACCGCCATTGTCTGCGGCGTATCTTCATCGCTAAACAGGGTCAGAGGCTCATCATTCGGCCCCATCAGATAAATATAGGATGAATGGTTCATCATATATTCGCTAAAATCAGGATTATCTGTTTTGGCGGCATAGACTCTATACGTTTCCTGCATGGCCATAATCTGCTCCGGCGTTCCTGTCAGACCGACCATACGCGGATTGAAAAGCTCAACATAATCCCTCATAACCTCCGGTGTATCGCGTTCCGGGTCAGTCGTCACGAAAACAGGAGTAACATTTTTTCCCATAACACCGAGAATTTTCATGGTCACATCAATTTCCTGAAGGGCCGTAGGGCAAATTTCCGGACAAAACGTAAAACCAAAATAAATCAGCTTATATTGCCCGGCAAAATCCAGCTCCGTAACAGCATTGCCGTTATGATCAGTCAGCGTAAAGGGCCCGCCGATATCGGCACCCGCAAGGGCAGACCCTGCCGCAGGCTCCATACTGGCCATAACAGAGGCGCTCCCGTTATCGCTCGTAACCTGATTCCAAGCCGAAACAGTGCCCAGAAAAACACCTAAAAGGCACAAAGCAGCGATACGTGTTACGCGCTTTTTCTTATCCTGTTTCATTTTCTTCTCCTCTACGCTATAAAGACAGAACATTAGCTATAATGCTAAAAAATAACTTTGCCAAGATAAATTATAAAACAGGATATGTCAGGAGCTCTATTGTGAACAATGACAGCAACATGATGGCACAAGCCCTGCTCTCTATGCACAACGCCTATGCCCCTTATTCGGATTACAAAGTCGGCGCTATCCTGCGCACAAAAAGCGGGGGCCTTTTTTCCGGCTGCAATGTCGAAAACGCTGCTTATCTGGGCTATGAAGCTGTTGAAACCGCAATAGGCGCCATGATTTCAGACTCCGACTGGATAGAACAGGGCAAGCTCCCCGCAATAGACTCTGTACTCTTTTGTGTGTCCAACCGTGATGATGCGCAAAAGCATTTTCCAAGCGGCGCTTCCCTCAATCATTTACGGGCTTTTGGAACGGACAATACACAGCTTCATTTCGCAACGGAAAAGGACGGTGTTTTTGAAACCCGGTCTCTGGAAGACTTGCTACCCCATTCCCCCAAGCTGGAATATGACCGGAAAGAACAGGACAGACGCAGCCGCCATTTTATTGAAGAACAACAAAAAAAAGACTCTGTTCATCCTGCTTTTGATACGCCGGAGATGAGCGCCCTTTATCAGGTGCGCCTGCAAGCATTTTCCCCCTATTGTCATTATGCCGTCGGCGCTATTGTGCGCTCACAGTGCGGCCGGCTTTTTTCCGGCTGTAATTATGAAACCATGCCCCATACATCCCTTCATGCCGAAGGTGTCGCCATCGCAAAGATGGTAAATGCCTTGGGACCCCAAGCCCGCATTCAAAGCATCGCGCTCATAACAGAGGGACAGGCCGGTTTCCCCTGCGGCGACTGCCGCCAAAAAATAAATGAGTTCTGCCTGCCCGATACAAAAGTAACCGCCATAAACACAGACGGCGAACAATTGACAGCGCTTCATAAAGAACTATTGCCGCATTCTTTCGGGGCTTCCTGCATTCACTCCGCTTATAAAGAGCAAAAAAAGAGTAACGGGTAGCAGGGGGATAAGATGAATATGGATATTCGTATTGTTCCGCCGCCAAAAGATCGAAAGCCGGAGGCTTTTGTTATGGTCGGATTGCCGGGCAGCGGTAAAACCACATGGATACAGGATAATCTGGGGCAATATGACATCGCCTGTAGTGACGATTTCGTCAAGGAACGCGCACAAAAAGAGGGCATCACCTACGCCGAAGCCTTAAAAAAACACCATAAAACCACCAGCGCCATGATGAAAGAAAGGGTAGCCGCACTGATTGCCGCGCGGAAACCGTTCATCTGGGATCAGGTTAATTTATTCAGGAAAGAGCGGCAGGCTATATACAAGCTGCTATCGCCAACACACAAAGTCGTGTTTGTCTGCTTTCTCGTGCCGTTTGATATTTGCATGAAACGCAATCTGGAACGGGGCAACAAAACGGGACAGCTCATCAGCGAAAACCGCATGAAATTACTGGCCCGCAAGGCAACCTTTCCGAACAAAGAGGAACCTTGCGACCGGATTATCCACGTCACGCACCCGGACTGGAAAGTCAGGCCGCAGTAAAACCTGCCCCGATCCCACACCAACAACGTCACCCCCGCGGCCCGCCACAGGAGGGCTTAAACAGCGGGTATCCAGAATAAAGACAGCAGTAAAACTGCTGACATATGGACCCCCTACGACTAGTTTCGCTACGCGAAACCTCGGGGGTGACGTTGTTGGTGTGAAAACCCCTCCCTACAAACCTATTGCGGCGTGGGCGGAGACAATTTTACAAAAGGTTTTACCACAAAAGGGTTTGGAACAGACTTGCCGGATAATTTCAGCTCTTTCGGCGTATTCGGCGTGGTCAGGGCTATTTTCTCTTCCATCAGGTAAACAAGGTCCGGTAAATCGGGACCGCGCCCCATAGCATTCAGACGCCGGTATTCTTCAGCATTGATATAATGCTCGACCCGCAAAGTGTCTTCCGACCCCAGATGTTCATCCATATCTTTATCAAGCACGCTGTTGTCGCCATGGATACCGCCATACACAACCACACAGCTTTTGCCGGCCTTGTTCAGGTCATGAATTTTCCCGGCAACCTTTTTGTCCGCACGGATGCGAATCCTTGGATTCAGAGGTTGTTTTCCTTCTTCACCATCGACGAAATAAACCCGAATTCCATTTTTAGTCGCTTGAGAAATAAGGTGAGCTGCGTGTTTCACCTCCTCCATTGCTTTGGGATCATTAGTGCGCAAATAATTCATAAAAGTATTTATGAAGCGGTTTTCGCTCATCTTCCCACTTTGAAATTGTTCAACAGCAAATTGGAGGTTTTCAGGCGCTTCAATAGCATAGCAATCGCGGCCCTTATTGCTCACGGTGGCCATAAACTCGTCATCAGCCGTAAAGTTTCGTAGCCGTAAATCAAAATGATTCATATCCGTAAAGAAAAGATATGTCTTGGCATTGGCAATCTGGAACAGAAAATCAGCGTGACTCTCAAAACCAGTCGCTTCCAGAACCGTTTCATCTATAAAAATATCTTTGACCGTACGGTCCGGGTAAAAAAGTTTCATAGCCTGAAACGGGTTAGGCACAACTTCCCCTTCCAGTTTTATATCTGTGGGCGTGTTGGGTGTACTCAGGACAATACGTTCCCGCGCCAGATACACAAGATCCGGCAAGTCCGGCGCAATCCCGTATTTCAAACGGCTCATCTCATAGTCGTCCGCATCAACGTAAAATTCAACACGCAATGTCTGATCTTTACCCAAATGCTCATTCAGGTCTTTATCCATGTAACGATTACTGCCATGGGATTTCCCGAACCAAACAGCACACGATTTTTGACCGTCCTCCGCTTCATGGGCTGCGGCTTTAATTCTTTCAGCCAGATCCTTATCATGCGTTGCGCGCAGTTTGGCGTATTCAATATCGTGAGCCATATCACGCAGGATATAAAATTCCCGCCTTTCATCTTCGCTCAGAGCAGGCCACAAGATCCCCAAATACTCTCCGATATCATTGGGATTCTGAAGGTTAAACCGCGTGCTCGGTTCAACGCCCTCAGCACGCCATAACGAATCCGCTTTTTCAGTAAATTTACCTCTTTCCTTCTGAACCCATGCCATGAGCTCTTTTTCACGTGCCATAAAAGCAGGATCATGGAATTCATTATTTTGCTCTTTGGCATCGACATAGTGAAAATCAATACCGCTTTCTATCGCCGCCGCCACAAGATTGGCCTGAATTTGGGCATATTCGCGGGGGTTTCCTAACGTAAAATAATCTTTAATTCTGTTATAAAAACCGTCTTCAAATTGCCGTTTCGTAATCTCTTTATTCTTGAACTGTTCAACAAGATCCTGCCAATCGATATGCTGCTCAACAGCCAGACACGCCGCACCGCCTTCGGCCAAAGGCCCGATAAAGCGTTTATCGGCCACAAAGTTTTGCAGCGTAAAATTGCCGTGATTTGTATCGCTGAAAAGAAGATAAGGGCGCAACCCGCCGAGCTGCCGTAAAAATTCACCATGGTCTTTGAATTTCAGGGCATTCCTGTTTGTAATTTCAGACAGGTTTTGAATATCCAGATAACGGAAGTTGGATTTTAAATCGTAATCTGCTGCTTCTGTGTCCGGACCGGGTAGAAAAACAGAGGCCGCCGCCATAAAAACGGAGGCCGCCGTCAGTCCCCATTTACTTTTATTCTTTTTATTATTATACGCCATGATGCGCGTCTCCCCTTCCCCAAATCATCCAGAAGGAAAGACGCTAGCATATAACTTTTTGTTTTGTAAAATCCTTTTTCTATAAAACGGCGTCTATAAGACACCAAGAATTTCAGCAACCAGCGGATGACGTACGATATCCCCGGACTCAAGCTGAACAACAGCAACATTGCTCAGTTTTTCCAGCCTTGCGGCAATATCGCCCAGCCCTGACATACCATCCAGCAAATCGCTTTGTCCCGGATCACCCGTGACAACCATCGTGGAATGCCAGCCCAGACGGGAAAGCAGCATTTTAAGCTGAACATAGGTGCAATTCTGCGCCTCATCAATCACGACAAAGGCATTATTCAGCGTCCGCCCCCGCATAAAGCCCACCGGCGCAATTTCAATCGTGCCGTCATCCATGTAATGCTTCACTCTTTTACCGCCCAGACGATCGCCAAGCGCATCATAAAGCGGGCGCAGATAAGGGGCCATTTTTTCATTCATATCGCCCGGCAGGTAACCAAGGGATTCCCCAGCTTCCATAGCAGGACGGGAAAGAATGATACGCTCAACCCTCTCTTCTTCCAAAGCCTCTACAGCCGCGGCAATGGCCAGATAGGTCTTCCCGGTTCCTGCCGGGCCAACAGCCATGGTCAGATTATGAGTCTTGATCGAGTCTATCAGAATCTTTTGTCCCTCCGAGCGCGGCTTGATGTTCTTCACGTACCGTTGGTCACGGCGGCCATCAATGCGTTCCTCCAGCGGATGCCAATCCTCGTTTTTATGTTTAGAAGAGGGGAAAGAGCCTTTATGAGTACCGTCTACGGCCTGAAGATGAGAAACACGTTTTTTACTGCGGGTTTTTTTAGCCATGGGAAACTCCTTTTATAGAGGTGAGGGGTGAGAGGAAGAAAAAAGACGTAAGGAAGACAAGGGTGGGCAAAGCATAAAAAAACCGCGCTCAAAAGGCGCGGTCAGAAGCATTCGTATATAAACTGACGCTTTTATGAGCAGCGCCGGGAGGGGGCCGGGAGAGGGACCAAAAAGGGGGTATGTCTGGCAATAAATCCGATAGGGGCAAGAAAACTCCTTTGTTGAGGATGTTTCTGCCTCTATTTTAGCAGAAAACAGACCCATTGCCTATGCCCATCGCACATCTTCAATTTTTCGTAATGTTTTTCGTGAATAATGTCTGTAGATAGCGTTTAAACGGTTTTATAAAAAAAGGTGTGCAATATGGATGAATCAGGGATATCCGGTGATTTTCAGGAGGAGGCCGAAGATAAAGGCGTTTTGGAAAAAGGGCTTGAAGGTGCGGCCAATCAGATAGAAAGCGGTGCCGAGGCTCTCAGAGACAAAATTCCGGAGATCGTAGAAGGCGCTGAAAATCTGAAAAAAACACTAACAGAGGCCTTTAAACAAGCCGTCGAGAACATGGGAAAAGCACTGGAAAACCCTCAGCCTGCACCAAGACGCCCCGAAGTCCCCACTCTTAAGCTGCCGGATCGCTACGATATTTAAAACGAGATAGAACTAGGGCCGGAACTCGTTATTCTGCCGCTATGCTACCGGGATCATCGCCAAAAATGACGTCTTCGAATACATCTTCCCACGTGCCTTCTGTGGAGGCTTTGGAATATTCCGTAGACCGGTTTTCAAAGAAATTGGCATGTTCCGCACCGTTCATCATTTCATCCATCCAGGGCAGCGGGTTTTTATCCATACCAAAAACAGGCTCCAAGTGAATTTGCTGCAAACGGCGATCACCAATATAGCGGATATAATTTTTAACCTCTTCAGGCTCCAGCCCTTCAACGCCTCCCATTTCAAAAGCAAGGTCGATAAAGGCGTCCTCATAACCGACAATCGTGCGGCAACTCTCTGTAATTTCCTCTTTCAACTCTGCGGTCCAGATATCCTGATTCTCATCAATGAAAGTATTAAACAGCCGGATCATGGACAGGCAATGCAATGTTTCATCACGCACGGACCACGTTATAATCTGGCTCATACCCTTCATTTTATTGAAACGCTGAAAATTCATCAAAATGGCAAAAGACGCAAATAGCTGCAACCCTTCGGTAAAAGCGCTGAACAGGGCCATAGTTTTAGCAATATCCCGCCGTGAACTCATCGAAGCGGTTTGCATGTAATCATATTTATCCTTCATTTCCTTGTATTTCATGAAGGCCTGATATTCGACTTCCGGAATCCCCAGCGTATCCAGCAAATGAGCATAAGCGGCGATATGAATGGTTTCGATATTGGAGAAAGCCGAAAGCATCATCTGCACTTCAACGGGGCCAAAAACCTGCGCATAATGCTTCATATAGCAATTATTGACTTCCACATCGGCCTGCGTGAAAAAACGAAAAATCTGGGTCAGCAGATTTATTTCCCCCGGCGTCAGCTTGTTTTTCCAATCGCGCACATCTTCGGCCATCGGCACTTCTTCAGGCAACCAGTGCACGCGCTGTTGTGTCAGCCATGCTTCGTAACACCATGGATACAAAAAAGGTTTATAAACATGACGCTCCTGCAACAAAGGCGAATTGCTGTTTGTGACATCATCAAGTTTTGCTTTTGTATCAGCCATAGTTTTATTCCTTTTTTATGATTCTTTTCATTTAACCACAAAGTACACAGAGCATACGAAGAGTCCATGGGCTATTTGTCTCACTGACAGGCCAGACATTCTTCGTATTTGTTCTCTTCACCCAGTTCCGGCTCTTTATCACGATCCGGAATCGGCGCTTCGCCTTTGCTGCGTTCCCAGCTGGCATTGCTCTCGGCACGCTGGATCGACTTAGAACGACAGTAATACAAGCTTTTAAGGCCTTTTTTCCAAGCTTCAAAATGCAATTTATGTAGTTCTTTTTTATGCACATTGCCGGAGAGGAAAAGATTGAGAGACTGTGCCTGACAAACAAACGGCGTGCGGTCGCTCGCATGTTCGATCAACCACATCTGATCAATCTCAAAGGCCGTTTTAAAGACATCTTTTTCTTCCTGCGTCAGAAAATCAAGATGTTGAACAGACCCTTCGGCCGTAAAAATAGACGACCATATGTCATCGGTGTTATAGCCATTGGCTTCCAGAAGAACTTCCAGATATTTATTCCTGACAGCAAAGGAGCCGGATAACGTCTTGTGATTATAAGCATTCGCCGCAGCAGGTTCAATGCCCGGCGAAGCGCCACCACAAATAATCGACGTTGAGGCATTCGGCGCAACCGCCATTTTGTTGGAAAAACGCTCCATAACACCGTAATCAGCCGCATCAGGACAAGCACCGCGCTCATGAGCCAGCTTCACACTCGCTTCATCGGCCTGCCCCCGAATATGTTGGAACATACGGCGATTCCAAACCTTGGCCATAACCGATTCCATTGGAATCATTTTTGATTGCAAGAAGGAATGAAAGCCCATAGCCCCCAACCCGACGGACCGTTCACGCATAGCCGCATATTTCGCTTTTTTCATCGAGTCCGGCGCTCTGTTAATAAAGTCAGTCAGGACATTATCCAAAAAGCGCATAATATCCTCGATAAAAGTCGGATGATCATGCCACTCATCAAATTTATCCAGATTAAGGGACGATAAGCAACACACGGCCGTGCGGTCATTACCAAGATGATCAATCCCCGTAGGAAGCGTAATTTCCGAACATAAATTGGACATTTTGACGTTTAAACCGGCCATTTTATGGTGATCCGGAATCTGGTCATTGACGTGATCAATAAAAACAATATAAGGCTCGCCCGTTTCGATACGCGCCGTTAAGATACGAATCCATAAATCCCGCGCCTGTATTCTGTCGACAACATGGCCGTCTTTCGGGCTCTTCAAGGCCCATTCCTCATCCTGTTCAACCGCCTGCATGAAAGCGTTATTAATCAATATACCGTTATGGAGATTCTGAGCTTTCCGGTTCGGATCGCCACCGGTCGGGCGCCGAATCTCCAGAAATTCTTCAATTTCCGGATGCCACACCGGTAGATAAATCGCCGCCGATCCCCGCCGCAAAGACCCCTGTGAAATAGCCAAAGTCAATGAATCCATAACCCGGATAAACGGAACAATGCCGGACGTCTTGCCGTTTATACCAACCTTTTCACCGATAGAGCGAACATTACCCCAATATGAGCCAATGCCGCCGCCGTTGCTGGCCAGCCAGACATTCTCGTTCCATAAATCAACAATACCGTCCAGCGTATCGCCACATTCATTCAAAAAGCAGGAAATCGGCAGACCACGGCTGGTCCCGCCATTGGATAAAATAGGCGTTGCCGGCATAAACCACAAATTAGAAATATAACTATAGATGCGCTGGGCATGGTCGCTATCATCCCCGTAATGCATTGCAACACGGGCAAACAAATCCTGATACGATTCCTCAGGAAGCAAATAACGGTCCGTCAGAGTCGCTTTACCGAACTCTGTTAAATTTGAATCACGGGACCGGTCAATTTTAACACGGTTTCCCCTTTCCATTTGCGCAACGTCAAACATTCCCCAACTCCTTTTAAAGCAAGCGTGGCTAGGCACAGATTATCAACTAGGTATTCTGGAAAGATGTGGATAAACCACAATCCTTTGCGGTATGTGCATTATCAACCTACTACATATCGTAGGTGCAGTCGATATGACCATATTCCTATCAACCCTGATTTTGCCGGGGAAATTGTTTCTAACTGCCTGAAAAAATTTAAATCAGGGGGCATATCCACGAATTCACACACACATAAAAAAGCAATCATATTTCAAGATTATAACAACAAAGGGGGTTGATTTTACTTGCGGCCTCTTCCGGACGAGGAACTGCAAAAAAGAAAAACCCCTTATATTCTAGGCGTTTCAGAAGAAAAGAATCGGTTTCTGCGTGTCAAAAAATAAATCATACCGAAAACACCCGCCCCGGTCGACTATGCTTGTCTTATTCTCTCCTTTTTTCACCGCAGAGACGCAGAGGACATAGCGTTTTTCTCTCTATTGTTATTCCCTCTCTCCCGTCATCCCGAATGAATATGAGGGATCTGATCCTGTATCAACGAAGAAAGATCTCTCCACTCCTTTCAGTCGGTCGAGATAACGGTGCGAGGTTTGTCGGTCGAGATGACGGGTAAGGGACTCGAGTGACGGGAGAGAGACACGGGGTGCTCTTTTGGCCCCTCGCTCACAATATAGGAATTAATTCCTTGGCTTTGAGCGTGAAATGTTATAGAAATAGAGTGTAAGTCCCTTGTTTGGGCGGATCGGAACAGTGTTTTTAAAAGCCTGTTTGGTAAGACTGTTGGAATAAAGGCACAAAAACAGCAACTTACGAAATAAAAGATAAAAACAGAATAAGACTATAGGAGATAAAATGGCAAATACGGCCTTCGTAATCTTAAGAGTAGAGTATACAATGCGCAGAACCGTAAAATTAATCAACCACATCAGGAAACATAAGAATCATGCGTAGAAACCGGCAGACCAAAATCGTGGCGACTCTGGGGCCGGCTTCATCCGACCATAAAATGATTCGCAAACTATTTATGGCCGGTGTGGATGTCTTCCGCCTGAATTTCAGCCATGGCGCGCATCAGGACCACCGGGAAAAGGTTAAAATCATTCGCGCCATTGAAAAAGAGTTTTCAACGCCCATCGGGATTATTGCCGATATGCAGGGTCCGAAACTACGCGTGGGGAAATTTAAAGACGGTTCAATTGCGCTCAAAAAAGGCATGACTCTCCGGCTCGATCTGGATAAAGCCCCGGGTGATGAAACCCGCGTCAACCTGCCTCATCCTGAAATTATCAAGGCCCTGAAAAAGGACTCCCTGATTTTACTGGATGACGGCAAAATACGGATGCGGATTAAAACGAAGGGTAAAGATTATCTAGTCGCCGAAGTCATTGCCGGCACAAAACTCTCCAATAACAAGGGCCTAAACGTACCGGGTGTCGTATTGCCGATTGCCGCCCTGACAAGCAAAGACCGTAAAGATTTAAGCGCCGCGCTGGATATGGGTGTTGACTGGATTGCACAAAGTTTTGTGCAACAGCCTGAAGATGTTGCCGAAGCCAAAAAGCTCATTGCCGGCAAAGCGGGTTTAATTGCGAAAATTGAAAAACCGGCGGCGCTGGAACGGTTTGACGAAATACTCGATCTGGTGGATGGCATTATGCTGGCACGTGGCGATCTGGGTGTTGAAATCCCGCCTGAAGATGTTCCTGCGGTACAAAAACGAATCTTGCACAAGGTTCGTCATGCCGGAAAACCTGTTATTGTTGCCACCCAAATGCTGGAATCGATGATTGAAAACCCGGCACCAACACGCGCGGAAGCTTCTGATGTTGCCACAGCCGTTTATGACGGTACGGACGCTGTCATGCTCTCGGCAGAAACAGCCGCCGGACAATATCCGATTGAAGCCGTTTCAATCATGGACCGGATTTGTGAAAGAACAGAAGATGATCAGCTATACCGCCGCATCATTGAAGCCGAAAAACCGGAGATTGATGACGATGCCTCCGATGCGATTACGGCCGCCGCCTATCACGTGGCAAAGAATATAGACGCGGCTTGTATCACGACTTACACAACATCAGGTTCGACAACCCTGCGCATCGTAAGGCAGCGGCCCCCACGGCCCATTATGTGCCTGACACAAAATAATGCCGTGGCACACCGCTTAACATTATCTTACGGCGTCCATGCCGTGCATGTGACAGGGGTTAAAGATACAGGAGCTGCCGTTAAGAAGGCGGCCGCAATGGCGATAGAACGCAAATTGGCGAAAAAGGGCGACCGTCTGGTTTTAACGGCGGGCGTTCCGTTTGGCACCCCCGGCTCAACGAACATTCTCCGTGTTGCATGGGTGGAATAACAATGGTTTTTCCGCATATGGAATGGGTACTTCTTATACTGCTCGCCAGTTTTCTGGCCGCTATCCTTTCAGAAACAAACAGGGTGGCTCAGCTTAACGCCACATCTCTTAATTTGTGGCAAAAGATTTTCAGCGCTCTGATCTTACTCCCCGTCCTGTTTTTAACATGGCCCTCATCATCCGCTTTTTATCTGGTGGCTATATTCAATGGGCTTATTATTACGCTATCCGGTATCATCACTTTCAGTCTGGCAGCAAAGCATAACGGCCGGGTCGCCGTCATGTTTATGCCCGTTAAAATATTCGTAGCCTTCGCCTTTTGGCTTATGATCAACCCGGCTTTAATAGAAGCCTACACCCAACACGCAGGACACGCTCTCGCCGTTCTTGCCAGTATCATTCTGGGGCTGTGCGCCTTGTTTTTTATGCGCCGAAACGACATAGGCTGGGCTACATTTTGCATCGTCCTGCCTATCGGTTTTTTGTATGGCATAGCCGATGTCCTCGTAAAACTGGAATTAGGTCATAACGCTTACATAAGCCTGTTGCAGGAATCTGTCATTTTTGCCTTTGTCGCCATCGCAACCAGCGTTGTTTTTTCCCTGCTATGGAGCTGGAAAGAAAAGAAGCTGTTTATAAAACCGGATAAAAAACTGCTCAAAACGGCCTTTACGCTGGCTGTGATCGCCAACCTTGCCTTTACCGCCATATTGGCCGGACTTTCCCTATCGCCCAATCCGGCCTATGTCAGTGCTTTGATGCTTATGACACCCGTATGGCTTATGGGATACCACAAGATATCCCGGATTCCTGACAATAGCGCGCCTCTGGCCGGATTTCTCCTGGTCGTGAGTGTCATAGGAATTGTGATTGCTGCAGCGGGTATACGGGGATAAAAGCGCTCAATGGCTAATCCACCAAAGAGGCCAGAATAGTTGATTTTGGTTTTGTATGGAGCCACCAAGCCTGACGATTAATCGAAAAAATAGGGCGGTAGCGACTGATTTGACTACTCGCCCGGACATGATCCACCTGATTGTCCAGAATGAGAGCCTCACCTTTTTCTGTGTAAACAATTAACACAGCATGCGGGATATTCTTCTGCTTATCATGGACGATAGCAACCCGCAGACGCTCTTCCGGAACACCTAATGCCCGTAAAGAAATATATTTGGCAATGGCAAAATCCTCACAATCACCGCCACGGGTAAAGAACTCCACAGGCGTTTCCCAATAATCACTTTTGCCCCAATTACGGCTATCAACAACATATTTCTGGGCATTGGCCAGTTCATTCACACCCTTTGCCATGACTTTCAGGGATTTCCCCTCCAAACCCCGCAAATCCTTTTGCCACTGACGAATAACTTCCTGTCCCTGCGGCTGAGTCATAGCCTGCTCAAAACGCTCGAACATGCCGCTCCATTTGGTAAAAGGTTCTAAATTGACTGAACGGCGCTCTTCCGAACCAAAAAGGGCCGGATAGGTATGAACCGGAGAAAAAGCATTATTGGCCGCCGAAACAAGACTCATTTGCGCCGGAACATCCTTAATCGGATCCGCCCGAGTACTTTTTGCGCCAAAACCGGAAAAGGCAATCGTCAGAGTCATACAAGCGGCAAGACCGCGCAAAGACCATTGCTGTGCCAATGTATTATAGAGAGTCCGGCGCGTGATCATTTCTTCCTGTAAAAGTACGCGCCCGAGGCAAAGCCCTTCTTTCTTTTGACGCGCCAGAGCATAACGTAATTCGTAAGGAGTTAGGCAACCGTTCATAACCATCATTTCACCAAGACGGTTACGCCTGAGCAGTATTTTCAGCTTTCTAAAAATACCCTGATTTTTTTCCTTGTTTTCAATTCTGCCCGTCACTATGGAACCCTCTGAATATCCTGTTATTATCCCGTATCTTTATCCCAACACCCCACCATTAGACCTGAGAAAGATTGACGAAACCTAAACAAACGGGCAAAAAGACAGTAAATGACTGGAAATAATTGAAAATAACCAAAAAACGGGAAAAATGAACGATATGGTTACAGAGAATAAAGATTTGAGCCACTATATTGGTGCCATGCAAAAATGCTCTATTCTGGTCGTTGGCGACATCATGCTGGATCGTTTTGTGTATGGTGACGTTAACCGTATTTCCCCGGAAAGCCCCGTACCTATTTTATCCATCAAGCGTGAAAACAGCATGCTGGGCGGGGCCGGTAACGTCCTCTCCAACCTCGCTGGGCTAGGCGTAAAAAGCTATATTTTGTCTGTCATTGGAGAAGACGAAGCGGGACATGCCGTACAGTCTCTGGTCAAAGAAAGGGGTATAGACCCCGATCAGCTGGTCACAGTCTCTCAACGGCCCACAACAATAAAAACCCGTTATCTTGCAACCCATCAACAATTACTTCGCACCGATTTTGAAGAAAAAGGTTCTATTGATACAAAAATCGAAGAAGAAATTCTCAAAAGAGCAGAAAAGCTCATAGCACAGGTTCAGGCTGTTGTCCTTTCTGACTACGGCAAAGGAGCTCTGACTGAAAAAATCATCGGTCAAATTGTTGCTTTAGCGCAGAAAAAAAATATCCCCGTGCTGGTTGATCCCAAAGGGTCAGATTATAGCATCTACAAGGGTGCCGATATCGTAACACCAAATCGCAAGGAACTCTCGGAAGCAACAGGTAACATGGCCGTCGATACGGATGAAAATATTGTATCTGCCGCCCGCAAAATCATGAATGACTCCGGTATTCATGCCGTTGTCGCCACACGTTCACAAGATGGCATGAGTATCATACAGGCCGATACAGCCCCCATCCACCTGCGCACCGAAGCGCTGGAGGTCTTTGATGTATCGGGTGCCGGCGATACGGTCATTGCCACGATTGCGGCCGGTCTTGCCGCCGGCGCAAATCTTATAGAATCTGTGGCTTTGGCCAACAAAGCCGGCAGTATTGTCGTGGCAAAAAGCGGGACAGCCTCTGTGCACCGTGAAGAGCTTCTAGCAGCCCTCAATAAACAGGACCTTGATATAAAAACGGAAGAAGATGGCAACGCCGCCATTATCGACCGCGTTCGTGAAGCCCGAATCTGCAACGAAGAAGAAATGCTGGAATGTGCCAAACGATGGAAAATGCGCGGTTTAAAAATTGGTTTTACGAATGGTTGTTTTGATATTCTTCACACCGGCCATATCACATATCTGAATCAAGCGCGAAATAAGTGCGACCGTCTGATTATTGGCTTAAATGCCGACGAATCAGTCAAACGCCTGAAAGGCGCGACACGACCACTCAACGATGAAATAGCACGAGCTACCGTTCTGGGAGCATTGGGTGCAGTAGATATCGTTATCATTTTTGGCAAAAAGGCAGAAGAAACCGATAAACCCTGCAAATTAATTGAGAAACTGCAACCGGATATTTTTTTCAAAGGCGGCGATTATACACTTGAGCAACTTCCCGAAGCCTCTGTTGTACAATCCTATGGTGGAGAAGTCTTCATTATGCCTCATTGCGAAGGCCACAGCACGACAGCAACTATCGATAAAATGAAAACGCAAGTGGCCTGATGCCGCCTAATAACCGCCGGTAAACACCGGTAAATTCGGGGCTATATTTTTTGCCAAAGAATTGCTAGGATTCAAGGGCCTTTGTTAGGATGCTACGTGAATTCCCATGGAGATAGACTCATGAATTATATTCGTCTGGCCTTTTTGGCTGTACCTTTTTTGCTGATTGGATGTTCTGCTGAAGAATGGGAATCCTACAAAACCAACTACCCCATGCCCACAGGATACGCCTACAACAGTGCAAATGCTGACAAAACAGAGACGCCCCCCTCTGATACGCAAAGTCAGGATGTCTCTATTATTGAAGACTCTGCTCACGAACAATATTCACCTCCTACATTACCGCCTCAAACCCACGGGTTTGTCAGTCATGACATGGCATGGCAAAAGGCTGCCGATGACCTTATCGGACGGATGATTATGAATTTTGGGCAGCCTATGGAACCCGTACATATCCATACGGCAGGAAGATCACCTAATGCATCCTTTGAAACAGCACTGAGAACGGCCATGGAAGACCGGGGCATGACTGTAGCATCCATGCCCGGCATGGGCCCGTTTACATTACAATATAGCGGCACTGCTGTGGACCCCCATCAGGGTGGACGCACTCTTTTAACCGTAACATTGATGACCGGAGATAAAATGCTAATTGAGGAAAGCGGCATTTATTCCGTTAAGATAGCAGAAAATGCTCCCTCTCCGAAAACGTCGTCTTACCCTCAGGCAAGGCAACCGGATTATTCAAGACCGGCACCAGCCCTGCCCACGCCACAAAGACAACAGGGAAGCATTTCCAGACCAATTCCGCTTACACCGCCGGGCGTTAGCGCTCCCACAGGGGAATATAACTGATGACGCTATCAAAAAAAGGCTTTGATAAAAACGTCACATTATGGACAAAAATCTCTCTCTTGCCTTTGTTCATTTGCTTCCTTCTGTTGTCAGGATGTACAGCAACATTTCTTGATAATAGTCCGTTTGAATCCGACCCGGTCAACCTTACAGAATCAAGTTATGCAGCGACCGATATGCTGGTACAGCAGTCAAAATCTGTTGTGATGGCTGAAACGCCTTTACGGGTTGGCGTTCTCATGGATATGAATAATCCTGACAGACTCACTTCATTCGGACGGGTTGTGGCCAGTCAAATTGGCGCCCGCTTTGTCCAGTTAGGCTACAATGTCAGGGCCTCCAGTTTTGATGAGGTCATGATGATGCGAGATGACGCGGCGAATGCGGCCGGCAAAGCTCAGGATTCCGCAATACCCTCCTACGGCGGTGATCAGGGTGCCGCCGGAACAGCGCTTCTTATGGGTCAATACGCGCTGGCCCGGAAAGAGGTTCTCATCAATCTGAGAATCATTGAAATTGATACGGGCCGCGTCATGGCGGCCTATGATTATGCCCTGCCCCTGAACAGCGATATCAAGGCACTAGTCAAAACAGACGAGGACAAAGAGACACTTTTCGGTCTTTAGATCCTGGTCTTTCGGTTTTTTAGCGCGAAATCAGCACATGATAAAAATGTCTCACACCGCCGCACGTCACGCAGGCTTGCGGCGCCGGTGTAGTACTGAACGACGCCACTGTTTCATCCAGTAAATTCACTGTTACAGTATCATCAAAAGGCGGCGTAGCCGTACCAAACCGTTTACCTGTGTCGTGAAGACAGCCGCCACCATTATCATCGGGCGCACCAGTCTGATTATTAATTTCATTAATTTTGGCACAAAATTGCAATGTGACATCAGGCAACACGGCAATCAACTCTGCGCGCCTGAATCCGGCTCTACTGCTCCCCGCACCCGGTATGTGCGTATGACTATAGAACTCCCAGTCTGCCGCGGCTATTTGCACATCAGCCGGCGGCAATCTGTATTCCGCCCCGCCGCCCTGTGTACTAAACACCTGAAATTGGGGTGTTGTAGCAATAACACCGTAATCACTATGCGCATCAGGGTGAGCAAAACGGATGTCGGTTTCACTCGCGCCATTCTGCATTATAAAAGTAATGGCCCGCTCCAGCTCAGAGGCGTGTTGCCTGGCCTGCGTAACCTTCAAAAACAGGCTTTCCTTGTCAATATTGGCATCGCCACCGCCAGAACGGAGGGCAGCCGTAACCAAACCGATCAGGACAATCGCCATCAGGATGAAAAAAATGACGTTCCCTGACTCGCCCCCCAACTCTCCCTGTGACCGTTTTGTTTCCATGAGTAACACGCTTTCTAATAGGCCTGTGGCGATACAGGCAGACAATCGTCAATCAAGCGACAGGCGTTTAGAGCCTCTGTCTTATTGTAGCCCTTCAATCTTCCCCTGAACAACCATCCCTTATTCGTTCTCAACGGTGCTATAATAGCCGTCACCGTCGATAAATCAGCCGGCAGACTATTCCGCGCCAAAGTAATAGCCCGATCCGTTTTTACCCGGCTTTTAAAAGCACCAACCTGAATAGCCCAGTTTTTCACCTCTTCCTTTTTCTCATCTTTCTCAACAAGAAGCATTCCATTCTCCTTAAGGGCAGCAATACCCAAAAGCCCCGTCTCCAGCCGTTTGGAAACCGCCGGATCATAATCACCTTCACCAATCATCGTGCTAAAGGTTTTGTTCTGCAGTATCGGATTCAAAACAGCCCATCTGGCAGGTTGCCCCGCTGCCGGTACAATATTGTTCAAAGAAGCCATCCTAACGGAAGAATCAGGCTTTCGTGACGGTACAGGAACAGAGGCTACAGTCATCTGCGGCAATTTAGCGAACGCCTTATCAAGAAGACGGGCCATATGGGCATTGCGGCTTTTTGCCGTCCGCCCACCAAAAACAATCCCTATAACACGGTGATTATCACGCCGGGCCGACGCAGCCAGATTAAATCCGGAAGCCTGTATATAGCCCGTTTTTAAGCCATCCATTCCTCTATAGCTATCCATCAGACGATTATGATTACGATATGTTTTACCGCGATAAGTAAACTTTCGCGTGGAAAAATAATGGTAATATTGGGGATATACGGTCATCAAGTAACGGCCAAGCTTGGCCATATCACGGGCCGTTGTCACCTGTTTTGAATGATGCAAACCGGACGCATTGCGAAATCGCGTACGCGTCATACCCATTTCCCGCGCTTTATTATTCATCATAACAGCAAACTGACTTTCCGTTCCGGCTATTTTCTCACCCAGCGCCACAGCAACATCATTCGCCGATTTGGTTACGAGAACATAAATGGCGTCCTCCACCCGTATTGTAGACCCCACCGGCAAATTAAGTTTGCTGGGAACCATTTTAGCAGCGTGCCGGGACATAGTCACCCGATCGCGCAGCCGCAACCGCTTTTCTTCCAAGGCTTCGAACGTCATAAGAAGAGTCATCATTTTTACCAGAGAGGCCGGATACAAGACTTTATCCGCACGGCTCTGGTGAAGAATAACACCGGTATCAGCATCCATAACAATAGAGGCATAACGGGGATTCGATTTTGCCCATGACGCGTGAGAAGACGCGCAAACAATCAACCCGGTCAACCCGATAAGAAACGCCACAGCAAACAAGCTGCGAAAACAGAAAAAAGAGGAGCTATACTTTTTGTAAAACCCGTTCATGAAGATCCTAAATGCGCTCTAATTTTACGTTGCCCGGGTAAAAAAACAGGCCCGACGAAGTTAAACATATAACCTCCATGATATAAACATTTAGTATTTTTGTCTATTGCGGAACAATTCGATTATATATTTTTTCCTCTTCTTTTTCTGCTTTCAATTTATCAAAAGCATCTTCCAAAATATTTTTCATGAGCCGGTTTCTTTCCCACTTACTGGCAGCACCAAAAACAACAGCAACGACTCTCTTTCCTTTTTTGACAACCGAAGTCGCAAGATTATGCCCCGATGAGCTTATATAGCCGGTTTTAATGCCATCCATTCCTTCATAGTAGGACATTAAATTATTATGATTTGTGTAGGTCGTGCTATTAAATCTGAATTCAGGTCTGGAAAAAAATTGTTCATATTTTAAGGGGTAGTTCTTGATAAGATGACGGCACAACAAAGCCATATCATGAGCGGTTGTAACATGCCTTCTATGGTTTTTTTTGTGATTCAAGCCCGAAGCATTCACAAAATACGTATGCATCATGCCTATGGCTTTTGCTTTTTTATTCATTGCTTTTACAAAGTCTTTTTCAGTTCCGGCAACAGCTTCCGCCAACGCTACAGCCAGATTATTGGATGATATGATAGAGGTCGCTTCAATCGCTCTGTTTACTGTAATTAAATCACCGGGTTTCATCCTCGTCCGCCGACTAAAAGGGATTTTAGCCGCATACTCTGAAATTTTTATTTTTTGATCCAGAGCAAGATGGCTCCCCTCTAAAGCATCAAACACCAAAACCAATGTCATGATTTTTGTCAGAGAAGCCGGATGAACAGATTTTTCCGCACTGTGTTGAACGAGGGTGCCCCCTGTTTGAAAATCAATCGCCATATCAGACCGTTTTGAAACACCGGTTGATGTATGATGAGCTTGCGCTTCAGTCACGAAATAAGGCATTACCGCCAGTGAAAAGGCCAAAGCAAGAGTGCCCGCCGCTTTCTTTATTGTTTTTAAATTCCCCATTCGTCCCATTTATTTTTATTATTGAGCAGGATCTTCCGCATGCTTACGAATAATAAGAACGCTGTCAAGTAAAGGATCGAACAGAAAGTCTACGCAAACAGGAAATACCGCCCAGAAATGTTGCGGTGCAAAATTATTATTGACCCGCTTTTATTTTGGTGTTAATTTACTATTGTGCATTGCAATAAAATATTGCATAATCCGTTTTGGTTTAGTCTTTGAATATTCAGGAGGAAATAAATGGCCAACAAAGCACAGAAGAAAAAAACACCCGCGAAAAGCCCAGCAAAAAGAAACGCTAAAAAGGTTTCTGCAAAAAAACGCCTCGTGAACAAAGTTGCGGCCGCGGGAAAGAAAGTGACGCAGAAAAAAGCAACAATCAGGAAACCCGCTCCCAAGAGCGCGAAAAAAAGCTCTGCTAGAAATTCTGGCGCAACACAAAACACTGAAACAATGGAGACGATCATGACACAAGGTAAATCACAATTTGATAAATTTTCTCAGGAAACCGCCAATGGTGGTAAAGACCAAATGGATGCTTTCATGCAATCCGGCACTTTGCTCATGAAGGGCTTCGAGGGGATGCTGAAAACCTATATGGGTATGGCCCAAAAATCGACAGAACAAAACACACAGGCTTTCAAATCCCTGATGGGTTGCAAAACGTTGCATGAATTTACAGAGGCTCAAAATCAGGTAACCCAAAAAAATATGGACGACATGATGTCATGTGCCGCCGAACTGTCAGAACTGGGGATTAAGATCACCACTGAAGCCATGGAACCCGTGAACGGACAACTTGGAAAGTCCATCAAGAACGCCACAAAATCAATGGCTGCATAAAAATAAAAAACCGGTTTGTCGGGATTTTTTCCTGACATGACAACCGACCCCGGCCTCCCCACACTTTTTAATGTGTTGTAGAGACCGGGGTTTTTTATTGATTTATTTGACAAAAACCCACAGCGTAATATCTGTCTTTTTAAGAATTCAGTGATATAGTGGCTGCTATAATGAGTTATGGCCCCGCGCCCCTTGTAAAGACAAGCAGGAATACTCATATGAAAGATCAAATAATGGTTCAGCCCTGCCGGCCCTCTATGAATGACGACAATCCGGATTTTCCGGGTTTTGACGACTCGGAACCGGGACGGCATGATCACGACACAAATGAAGACAAACAAACCGGTTTGCTTCTAAAACCCCGGCCTAAAACAAAAAAGCCGGCCATGTACAAAGTTCTGATCCTGAATGACGATTACACACCCATGGAGTTTGTTGTTCATATTTTAGAAAGGTTTTTCAACAAGAATAGACAAGAGGCCACGGACGTCATGCTTCATGTTCACCGGCGCGGCGTTGGCCTTTGCGGCATCTATACTTACGAAGTAGCAGAAACGAAAGTTGCACAAGTCATGGATTTCGCCCGCACGAATGAACAACCGCTACAATGCACGCTGGAAAAGGAATAATCTCTTATGCTCTCACGTAATTTAGAACAAACATTACACAATGCCCTTTCCATGGCCGGTGATCGTCACCATGAATATGCCACGCTGGAACATCTTCTGATGGCCCTGACAGAAGATCAGGATGCCATGGCTGTTTTACGGTCCTGCGGCATTGTTTTATCTGATTTACAGGAGCAGTTGGCGCATTATCTTGATAACGAACTGGCCTATTTAATTGACATCCATATAGAAGAATCAAAGCCTACAACGGCATTCCAGCGTGTATTGCAACGCGCAGCTATCCATGTTCAGTCATCGGGGCGGGAAGAAGTAACGGGTGCCAATGTCCTGGTCGCACTATTTTCAGAACGGGAGAGTCATGCCGTTTATTTTCTGCAGGAACAGGATATGACGCGCTTTGATGCGGTTAATTATATTTCCCACGGTATTGCAAAAGTACCGGGACAAAGTGAAACACACATACCAGAGGGTACGGAATCCGGTGAAGAAGAAAAAACCGTTAAAACCGGGCGAGATGCACTGGATGCTTATTGCGTTGACCTGAACGAGAAAGCACGGGAGGGAAAAATAGATCCCCTTATTGGCCGGGAGCAGGAGGTTGACCGCACGATACAGATATTATGCCGCCGGGCAAAAAATAACC
Organism: Alphaproteobacteria bacterium; assembly: GCA_021776075.1. Taxonomy (GTDB): domain Bacteria; phylum Pseudomonadota; class Alphaproteobacteria; order Micavibrionales; family Micavibrionaceae; genus JAJFGQ01. The sequence continues at coordinate 59,635 of JAJFGQ010000040.1, forward strand.
CGCTTTATGTTGGTGATCCGGGTGTTGGTAAAACAGCTATCGCTGAGGGGCTGGCGAAAAGAATTGTTGAAGGCGAAGTGCCTGATGTCTTAAAAGATGCCACCATTTTTTGTCTAGATATGGGCTGTTTACTCGCAGGCACCCGCTATCGGGGTGATTTTGAAGAACGCATGAAAGCGGTTATTAACGAAATCGAAAAAGTTGACGGCTCTGTCCTGTTCATTGATGAGATTCATACAATTATTGGGGCAGGCGCAACAAGCGGCGGTGCTATGGACGCCTCAAATCTGTTGAAACCCGCTTTGTCCAACGGCTCTATTCGCTGCGTTGGCTCTACGACTTATAAGGAATACAGAAATTATTTTGAAAAAGACCGGGCGCTGGTGCGCCGATTCCAGAAAATTGACATCAAGGAACCAAGTGTCGAAGATACGATTAAAATTCTTCAAGGACTCAAATCCCACTATGAGGACCATCACAAAATAAAATACACAAATGACGCCATAAAGGCGGCAGTGGAACTGTCGGATAAATATATTGGCGACCGTAAATTACCGGATAAAGCCATTGATATTATTGACGAAGTCGGCGCGGCGCAAATGCTGGTCCCCGCCTCAAAACGTAAAAAGAAAATCACAGTAAAAGACATTGAAGCTGTCGTCGCCGCTATTGCGCGCATACCGGCAAAAAGTGTCAGCAAAAATGATAAGGAAGCTTTGAAAAGTCTGGAGCGCGACCTGAAAACACTCGTATTTGATCAGGATCAAGCTATTAGTATTCTGGCCGATTCCATTAAAATGGCGCGCGCCGGATTACGTGAACCGGAAAAGCCGATCGGTAGTTACCTGTTTTCCGGTCCGACCGGTGTCGGGAAAACGGAAGTCGCCCGGCAATTGGCTAATACGTTGGGAATAGAACTGCAACGCTTTGATATGTCCGAATATATGGAGCGTCACGCCATTTCCCGTCTGATCGGTACACCACCGGGTTATGTCGGGTTTGAACAAGGCGGATTGTTAACGGATGCCGTTGACCAAAACCCGCACCTTGTTCTGCTGCTGGATGAAATTGAAAAAGCCCACCCCGATATCTTTAACATTCTGTTGCAAGTGATGGACTACGGAAAGCTAACGGACAATAACGGAAAAACAGTCGATTTTAGAAATGTTATACTCATCATGACAACAAACGCTGGCGCACAAGAACTCGCCAAGGCCCCCATGGGGTTTGAACGCGATATACGAATGGACGACGACCAGGAAGAAATCAAACGTCTGTTTACGCCGGAATTTCGTAACAGGCTGGATTCCATTGTGCCCTTCAAAGCCTTGCAACCAAAAACGATCATTAAAGTCGTTGATAAATTTATTATGCAGCTCGAAGGACAACTGGCAGACCGACAGGTTGTTATTGAACTCTCTGACGAAGCCCGAAACTATCTTGCCAAAGTCGGCTATGACCCCTCTATGGGTGCCCGCCCACTCGCCCGTGTTATTCAGGAAAAAATCAAACGGCCACTGGCTGAAGAACTCTTATTCGGGGAACTTTCCGATGGGGGTGTTGTCCTCATTGATCTGGATGACGAGGCTCTTACTTTCTCGTACGAAAATCAAAAGCCCCGCAAAAAGAAACATTCTATAGATTCAGAAATTGCGTAAAAACAAAAAGGCTTTTCTTTTCCCGAATAATTGTCCATACTCCTCCTAATTCCAAAGAATAAACGCGCCTGATTAAGGGCGGAGTCTATAAAAACAGGGAGAGTACATCTATGTCTAATCTTAAAGAACTTCTGAAAAAAGCACATGAATACGCTGAAATATATAACCATAAAGTAGTCACATTCGAACATCTCCTCCTCGCTCTGATGGAAGATGAGTCCGTGCGCACGGTCATGAAAAGAGCCAACCCCCATATGATCGAACTTTTGGAGGCTGAGCTTGATACTTATCTGACACAGGCAGCGCCTTTACGAAATCACGGAACAGACACCCCTTCTTTTTCCACAGATGTGAAAAACCTGCTTCAATATGTTCGTGACGATCTTTCTCTGAACCGGTTCAGAAAAATGGGCCTTAAATTGCTTGTTGCCCTTACGCAAGCTCAGGCAAATCCGACTCTTATATTTCTGTATAAAGGCGGCATAGATAAGTTTAATATTGAAACTTACATAGAAAATAGTGGGGCACACCGCAATAAAAAAGACCGGCCCATTATATTTCCCAATGAAAACGGAAACAAACCTGATACGGGAATGGTAACAATCCGGAAAAAGAAACCGGGAAAAGCTTTACAGGCATTCTGTGAAAATTTGAATGAGAAGGCCGAAAAGGGCAATATTGACCCGGTTATAGGGCGTTCCCGTGAAATCAAGCAGATCGTGGAAACTTTATGCCGCAGAAAGAAAAATAATCCTGTCCTTGTTGGTGATGAGGGCGTTGGAAAAACAGCCGTTGTTGAAGGTCTGGCCAAGGATATTGTCGAAGGCAACGTACCGGATGCCATGAAAACAGCAACGATTTATTCCCTTGATATGGGAGCTTTGCTGGCCGGAACAAAATTCCGGGGTGAGTTTGAGGCGCGCCTGAAACAGATTCTGGATGAACTGGCAGAACGGGAAGATGAAAAACCCATCCTGTTTATTGATGAGCTTCACTCGATCATCGGTGCGGGCTCCGCAGAAGGTTCTACAGATGCCTCCAACCTCCTGAAGCCGGCTTTAGCAAGCGGTTCTTTGCGCTGTATCGGTGCCACAACACGGGATGAACACAGAAAACATATCCAGAAACAAAAGGCGCTGGCACGGCGTTTTGACCCGGTTCAGATCACAGAGCCGGATATGGAGTCCACGGTAGAAATTCTCAGAGGATTACAGCCAAAATACGAAAAATATCATGGCGTCAAATATACAGATGAGGCCATTAAAGCCGCCGTAGATTTGGCTATACGCAATATCCATGACCGTAAACTGCCTGATAAGGCTGTCGATGTCATGGATATGGCGGGATCTACCCAGAAACTGAAAGGCAAGAAAAAGATCGACGTTACCGTTATTGAAGAAATCGTGTCGCGCATGACCGGTATCCCTCAGGCTAATTTGAGCCATGACGATAAAAAAGCCATGAAAGATCTGGATCTGCAGTTAAAAGCCGTTATCTTTGAACAGGATGAAGCCGTTCAAAAAGTCGCATCGTCCCTTAAAAGATCACGGGCCGGATTGGGCGATGAGAATAAACCTATCGGTTCCTTCCTGTTTGTCGGCCCCACAGGGGTCGGAAAAACAGAACTTGCGCGCCAATTGGCCCGCATACTGGATATTAAATTTCTACGCTATGATATGTCGGAATATATGGAGAAACATTCGGTTGCCCGACTCGTTGGTGCACCTCCCGGTTATGTCGGGTATGATGAAGGCGGACAACTGGTAGAAGACGTCCACAGAAATCCTTACTCTCTCATTCTCATAGATGAGATAGAAAAAGCTCATCCCGATGTTAAAAAAGCGTTTCTACAGGTTCTAGATGACGCCCGGTTAACAGACGGTCAGGGTCGAGTCGCGAATTTCAAAAACACGATTATTATAATGACCAGTAACGCAGGAACAGCTAACCTGCAGAAAAAAGGCCTTGGTTTTGGTGCCGGAAACCGGGAAAACGAGGCAAAAACAGTCATCAATGATACTTTTGAACCGGAATTTCGGAACCGGCTTGACGCTATGGTTACTTTTAATTCTCTGGGCCCTAAAACAATGTCAAAAATTATAGACAAGTTTCTGGGCGAGCTTGATGCCAAGCTGACACATAAAGGCATGTCTTTATCCGTATCGGATCAGGCCCGTGAATATCTTGCAGAAAAGGGCCACGACCCGCTTTTTGGCGCGCGCCCTGCAAAGCGGCTTATTCAACGGGAGATTTCGGACCCCCTGTCTGATAGCATTCTCGCCGATATACTGGAAAAGGGCGATCAGGCCGTTATCAACTGGGAAGACGCAAAAGAAGATAGCCCCGCAGGTCTGAGGCTAACCTTTAACAAAGGCGCGGCCGGGAAAGAAGCTTCCAACGATAATGAAGCTGAAAAACCGTTGAAAAAGAAAACAAGGTCAGGGCCAACGCCGGGCTGATCACTTTATAAGCGCTATCGTACGATCAGAACCTGATAAAAGTGATAGGTTCCTGTTGTCGGCGTTACCTGACTTTTGAAACAGGCCTTGAGCTTTCCCTGTTCCGCGACAGGAAGCTCAAGATCGGTGCCGCCCCCGGCATAGGTACCCTGAAACTGTGTCAGACCGATAGCTCCAGCGGCTTGCGGTGCATCACCGCCGGGATTGGGAACGCCCAGCTTGTCATTAATAGCCATGCATAACCCCTGCTTCAAATAAGGTAACAAGACGATCAACTCTTTATCGGCGGCGTTATTTGTCTCAGACCCCACAAGCTTAACGTTATTATCTGCCGTAAACAGCCATTCACCGTAAAATGGTGCGGCAAATTGTGCGGAATCCAGCCACACCGTTTCCGGTTCAAAATAGGAAAGCCCTCCACCGGAGGGGATGAATATTTTATTCATGTCCGGTTGTGCAGGCGTATGGTTGTACCCTGAAACAATCTGGTTTTCAAAACTGATATCCGTTTCCAAAACCCCGTCAATTTTCAAGGTCTTTACGGCATTACGCAAGGATGTCGCGTACTGGATGATCTCCCCCGACCGGACGGTAAAAAGCTCCTCATTAATATCGGAACCACCACGGCTCGTCTGGCTCACAGCAAACCCAAGCGCTGCAAACAAGGCAATCGCCAAAAACAGGTAAAACAACACACCGCCCGACTCGGAGTCCACGTCTTTCATATCAAATACGCCCTGCCTCTACAAAAACCACAGAGGTGAGTCTATCACAGGGCGTAAAATCTCTCTATGACGGTTTAGGGCCTTTTCCTTTTTTAGGAGCAGGTATCTCATGGCTAGTCATAACCTTATCAGCAAGACCCCAGTCCACAGCCTGTTGCGCATCCATATAGTTGTCACGATTAAGAGCGGCCTCGACGACGTCAAGCGACTGGCCGGCATGTTTGTTGTAAATACCATTCAGGACGCTCTTCAACCTCGTAATTTCCTCGGCCTGAATTACAATGTCTGTTTGCTGGCCTTGCGCACCACCAGAGGGCTGGTGAACCATAACAGTTGAATTCGGCAGAACATATCTTTTCCCTGCTGCACCGGCACAAAGCAACAAGGACCCCATGGAGGCGGCCATGCCCAAACAGATTGTGGAAACATCAGGTTTTATATATTGCATCGTGTCATAAATAGACATACCGGCGGTCACAACACCACCCGGTGAATTAATGTATAGAAAAATATCTGCTTCAGGATCGTCTGACTCAAGATAAAGAAGCTGGGATGTAATAAGGTCCGCAACATTGTCATCAATCGGGCCTGTCAGGCGGATAATACGGTCATCCAGAAGGCGGGAATATATATCCCAGCTAACCCGGCCATTCGGTGTGTCTTCTACAACAGTGGGGACAATAAGGGCTTTTGGATTCTGGTGACGTGACTGTTCGTTAAAATAGGCTTCAAGGTGTTTATCCATGTTCTTTTCCTTCTTTTCCCCTCTCTTCCCTGTTGGCAAGGAGAGGGTTGGTTGATTTTCTTTTTCCGAAACTGCGGGCATACTAGCCTACTATGTTTTCCAAAATCAAGTTCTTTACTGAATCCTCGACAGAAGCGCTATTCTGCTTTTAAATACCCTTATGAGTTATTCAAACAATATAAAAGTTCTGATTGCCGATAATGATGCCGTATCACGGCAGTATATTGCGGATATGCTGAGTATGAACGGCTATAAGGTCATACAGGCTATTGATGGCGGGTCGGCTATGAAAGTCGCCGATGACGGCGATGTCGATATTGCCATTATCGGTCACCAGATGATGCCCAAAAGCGGCCTTGATTTTGCCCGGCACGTGCTGATCAAAGGGTACGACATCGGCATGGTTATGGTGACGGACGACCCCAGCACGGACTTACTTCTTGAAGCCGGCAAACACGAAATAAAGCAGGTTATGCGCAAACCCGTCGATTCCAACCGGTTGCTGGGTATCGTCAAAAGAGTCTTGCGGGCGCATGGTAAAAACCCCGATTCTATTGCCGGAGGCGGAGACACCGCCTACACACCAAAAGACCTGATGGATCGTGCTATCGCACTGGCTCATCAAAATGCGCGTTCTGGTATGGGGGGGCCCTTCGGAGCCGTTCTTGCCGATGCACAGGGGCGGATTCTGGGTGAGGGCGTCAATAGTGTTAAAACCCGGTGCGACCCCACAGCCCACGCCGAAATTATAGCCATACGGCGCGCCACAGAACAACAAAACTCAACAGATTTATCCGGCTGCGTTGTCTATTGCAGCAGCGAACCCACCATGCTGGGTGAAGCGCTGATTATCGGTACGGGCATAGAAAAAGTAGTGTACGGCCTGTCTCATGAAGAGGTCGGCATTACACGCCTGAGCGAAGAAGGCGTTGCCGCACAAATTGCCAAACCAGCCAACGAACGGGATGTCCCCCATGAACAGCTTCAACATGATGAAGCTCTGGATATGTTTACGACCTGGCAGGAACAAAAGAAAAAATAGCAGAGCGCAGAAATTATTCCCCTGAATTATTCCGAAGACTCTTGATCAATAACAGAAAGAGACAAAAGCCAACTCTTCACATCCTCAAATCGTTCCATATTGTTTGAGAGTTGAAACTGCCAGTAGGGCGTAGAAAAATAATTTCCATACATGTCTTTTTCGTTATCGGGCAGTACATTATGACCCATAGCAAGATATTGATCCATTTCTCCAAATGTATCCTGGTAAGCCGCATTAAGAATTTTCAGCTCTCCGTCCTCTTTGATATATTTGAGAAAATCGGCATAGGCCTCCAAAGGCTCCAATCCGGCTTGCTGAAAAATAATTTTTCCACCATAAGCATCATATAAAAGCTTGTTAATTTTCCAGTCCTGCACCATGGCCTCTGCGACCTGATACTCTGCCTTTTCCGCCATAAAACGATATTCTTCAGGCATTGATTCTTTTTGCTTTTGCCTCTGTTCGTAAAAATTGACGCTCATTTCCGTCACACGCAGTATATTGTTTATTTCTTCCATATTTTCAGGGCTGTAATTATTTTTTACCAACAGCTCATTGATCAGGGATAAGGTTTTCTTGTCCGCTTCATAACTGCTTACCATGGCGCCCTTAAACGCTTCTGCATACTTTAACACTTCTTCGACCGTCGGTTTAATAGCCTCAGCACCAAATTTATGCTCCAGCGCTTTTTCCCAAAGAATAGATTTAAGCTGTTGCCGGTTCCTTTTTCCAAGACCATCGTCAGGATCAAGATCCTGCGTTTTATATTGCTCTTTCATAGCCTCGATATGGACCGGATCAGGCTCTATCCTGGAAAGACATATTTTCTCACCAAACAAAACCGCAACGGGCTTGCACGTTTCCTCTATCTGCTCCTGAGCTACGGCAGGAAAAACAGAAAATATGAATAACAAAAACCCCAAAACCATAGACAAATATTTTAAAGCCATGAAACTTCTCTTGTTAGTGAATTCAATATGTCTCTCAGAAACTAAAATGTAATGTCCCAGAAGACAAGATACTTGATTCTCATCGGTTATTACGTCATTCATAATAAAAACTCTGGGGCCTTTCAGTGAACGTTTTGAAGCAAGACGCGTATGCAGCGACCTTGTGGATACTTATTTCGCCAGCTATCCGGCCGGCACACAAACCTCATACCGCTCGATTTGATGAGGATACTACAGAAATTGAGTTGTGGTTTAAGGCGTAGCAGTATAGGTTTTTTGTAATCAATATCTGGAAGGTATCTTTAAAAGCTATGTGTTTAAAAAGTATTCTTGGTGTTCTCTCTCCCGTTCATATCGGGCTTGTAACTTTCTTCAGCCGTGCGAAGAAAATAGGTGTCGACCCGTCGGGTAACAAATATTATCAGACGAAGCCCCGGTCCGGTTACAAGCATAACCGGCGCTGGGTTATCTATAAAGGCACACCGGAAGCAACAAAAGTTCCACCGGAATGGCATGGTTGGCTGCATCACCAAACCGACATAATACCCGATACCAATGAGGCTTCTTTTAGAAGAGTCTGGCAAAAGCCTCATAAACCAAATTTAACGGGAACAGATCAGGCTTACAGACCGCCGGGTCATATTTTATCCGGTGGAAAAAGAGAGAAAGCAACAGGGGACTATGAGGCGTGGGTTCCGTCTGATAAAAATTAGAGCCTGTTTGATAGATTAAGAAAGGAAGAACATGAAACGAAGTGTTATTGAAACAGTTTTAGGAGCTGTCGTCCTGTTCGTAGCAGGATTTTTTCTGATGTTTAGCTACAACACGGCGAACGTGAAAAAAGTCAGTGGCTACGAACTCACAGCGGACTTCTCCGGTATTGGCGGGCTGGCCGCCGGCGACGAAGTGCAGATCAGCGGCGTTAAAATCGGTTCGGTCATTGATGTCACACTGGACCCGGAAACCTATCTGGCAAAAGTACATATGAGCATTGAGCCCTCCGTTAAATTACCGGAAGACACAGCTGCATTGATCAGCAGTGAAAGCTTGCTGGGCGGTCGCTATTTATCACTTGAACCCGGCGCCGCGGAGGACATGATCCCTTCCGGTGGACGAGTGCAATACACGCAAGCACCGCAAAATCTGGAACAACTATTGGGCCAGTTCATCTTCAGTATGCAGTCCAGTGACAGCGAAGATCAGTAAAAAAACATGAGCGGATCATACAAGATATTCTACGGCTTTTTCTTTCTTCTTCTGCTGTTTTTTTCTCCTTCCGCGCAAGCTGAAATGGAAGACTATCCTGTTATTAAATTACAATCACTGGATAAGGTCACAGCCCGCACCATGACCTTTGAAGCCCGTGTGGGCAGCACGGTCAAATTTGGCCCGCTCTATATTAAAATACAGGCCTGCCGGAAAACACCGCCCATTGAAAAACCTGAATCAGCAGCTTTTATACAAGTCTGGGAGGTTACCGCCGAAGACAAAGCCCAATGGGTCTTTAGCGGCTGGATGTTTTCTTCCTCTCCGGCGCTGTCACCCATGGATCACCCGATTTATGATGTCTGGGTTCTTGATTGCCTGACGCAAAAAACCGGCACAGTCGCACCGGATAAAAAAGATAAGGACACAGAAAAAGAGTCAAAAGACAAAAACGACTCGGCCGAAGATTAGGCCGTAATAAGATTGCCCGCGGTTTCCAAAGCGACTTCATCTGTCAAACCGGTCACACCGTTAAGTGTCGCAATTTGCGTACCGGCACCAAAGCTACCGCTGCCTGTGACATCAACTTTTACGACTGAGTTACCGCCACTATCGGTAATTTCCACAAAATTCGTAATGGCATCAGCGACTGGATCGTAGCCTGCTGTTGTCAAAATATCGGCCAGATCAAGAGCATCATTTTGGCCTGTGTTAAAATTATTAACGACATCTATATTGTTAAAGGCGCTAGCATCTTCAAACATGAAAGTATCCGCACCGCCGCCACCATTCATTGTATCAAGCCCGTCTCCGCCGTAAAGCGTATCTGCGCCGCCATTGCCGTTTATCGTGTCATTGCCTGCATTACCGCGCAGAACATTGGCGCTGCCGTTACCGGTGATCGTATCGTTATTTGCCGAGCCGAGGACATTCTCTATGCTTGTTAACTCATCATTACCTTCACCCGTGGCTTGATCGTTTGACAAATCAACATTTACGGCTGAAGCAGCGGCAGAATAATCAGCCGTATCAATACCAGAGCCACCGATGATCTTATCATCGCCCGCACCGCCACTGATCGTATCGTTGCCCGCGTTACCTTCCAGTTCGTCATCGCCTGCGCCGCCGATGATAACATCGTCGCCTCCACCAGCGAGTATTTTGTCCTTACCCGCACCACCTTCAATTCTATTGGCAAGGCCGTCACCATCGATCGTATCGTCAAAAGCAGATCCAATGATGTTTTCAATATTGGACAATGTATCACTGTCGCCAAAACCATCATCATCCGCTGTTCCGGCAGCCAGATCGACGGTTATTTTTCCGGTTGATGTTGAATAATCAGCTGTATCAATACTGGCCCCGCCATCCATAATATCAACGCCGGAACCGCCGATCAGGAAGTCTGTGCCTTTACTGCCGTTCAGCGTATCATTGCCCGCGCCGCCATTCATTGTGGTGATGTTGCCGGGTAGTAAAATTAAAGACCCTTCCCATTCAATCATGGACTGGTTCAGGCCGTTATCATCCCGCCATGTGCCATCACCATTCATCCTGACATAGTTCTGTGTATTATCTGTTGTCGGGTCGCCGCCCGGAATATCCCAGTTATTATAAAAGCCACCGACCGGCGCGCCGCCCGCATTACCAGACCAGAATTGACCACCGCTTTCCGGCCCGGTCAGCCAGTCCCATTTACCTTCTGTGACAGGATCACCGCCGCCCAGCCAGACTTTTGCGCCTGCTGCGACATTGGCAACGGCTGTGTTTTCTTCAACTGATGTAATGGTGGCAAGATGCCCGGCGACCCCGTTTAGCAGTGAGGATTGCGCATTAGCGTCGGCACCATCCCAAGTAAAATCACCACTTACAAATTTATAGAAATTTCCGGTGAAGGCATCATAAGTCACACCGGGGTTAAATCTTTCAATTTCAGTCGGTGTGATAGCAACAGAATCAGAGAATATTACATCGTTACCGGCGTCACCATTGAGCGTATCCGTGCCCGTACTGCCGTAAATCGTATCATTGCCCGCGCCGCCATTAAGTGTATTGGTATTTAAAGCATCAAGGAACGGTGATGTCGCCCCGGCAGTCAGCGTTTCTGTATCCCATTCTATGACATAGGCTTCGTTATTGGTGCCATCATCTTCTTTCCAGGTACTATCGCCTTTCATAAGGACGTTGTTTTTTCCACCATCGTTTGTCGGTTCACCGCCATCCCAGTTATTATAAAACCCACCGACCGGACTACCACCATCAGCACCGCCACCTGACCAGAATTGCTGGCCGTCCTGCGGCTCATCACCGCCGGCGACCCAGAACCATTCTGTTTCGGTTACTGAATCGGTTCCGCCGAGCCAGACATCTGTATCTTTTGCCAGATCGCTGACAAACGTGTTTTCCAGATCAGAACCAATCGTGGCCAGATGGCCGTTTACCCCACCCAGCCCTGTCAGATTTGATCCTTGCGCCGTGGTATTCGCATTTCCCCAATTCGTTGTGCCGCTTACAAACTGATAGAAGCTTTCCGTTTCATAGCTGTAGAATGTCCCGGGGTTATCGGTGAGTATCTGGTCTACATCTATGGCAGGAAGGGCTGCACTCTGATCAATCGCATAAAGCGTATCGTTACCGTTGCCGCCACTCAGGGTATCGCTACCGACATTGCCGTTTAAAATATCGGCGCCACCGCCACCTATCAAATTATCATCGCCGTTTTCGCCATAGAGCGTATCGGCACCGCCATTACCTCTCAGAGCGTCATCACCTTCACCACCATAAAGTGTATCTGTACCAGCATTCCCTCTCAAGTCGTCATTACC
>JAJFGQ010000005.1 GCA_021776075.1 Alphaproteobacteria bacterium
AACATTTTTACAGTGTGTTTGCTCATGAAATCACGCATTCATCAGGAAATAAAAATCGTCTTGACCGCGATCTTTCCGGCAAATTTGGCAGCGAGAAATATGCTTTTGAGGAATTGGTTGCAGAATTGGGCAGTGCGATGATTTGCGGAAGTCTTGGCTTAGAGCAAAAACCCCGCGAGGATCACGCCCAATATATCAAGGGATGGCTCACCCGCCTGCGCAGTGATAACAAATTCATTATTCAAGCCGCCAGTAAGGCCCAGAAAGCCGCAGATTACGCGCTTGAGAGTGCCGCGCAGGTAAACCAGCCTTTAATCGCAGTGGCAGAGTAGGAGACAAATGCAGTAATGACCCAAACTTTAAAAATAATGTTGAAGAAGAAGATGTTTCTGAGAATGAGGCAATTAATAAAACTGCCGAACTTTGGGAGGCAGGATTTCCAGTGGGGCCTGCATCTGGAACCAATTTTTGTCTAGCAGAAAAAGTGGCCGAACGACTGAAAAGTAATAATGTGGTCACAATATTTACTGATCGAATGGAGAGATATTTTAGCACCCCAATTTTTGACCAAATTAAAAACAAAATAACGAAAAGAAGGAAAAAGGTGGAAAGAGAAGAAATTATCGAAGAAACTAAAAACGCGATTCTTAAAGATTCTGAGTTTTTTGAAAAAATAAAAGACCATTTTGAAAAGCCATAGGAATAAATAAATACTTATAATACAATATGTTATCTGCATTTTACTTCCTTGGAAAATGATGTATAATAGTATTTGACAAAGACTCTGTATTGATAATAAAGTGCAGGTGGGTTTAGTTGCTTGTTTTAATCTGTATAGTCAAGGAGTTTAAAATGGATAAGTTGCGGAAAAAAAGTAGGGCGGAGGATCGCAATAAAATTGAATTATCTGAAGAGTGGGATCAAGGTATTTCCCCAGATTGGACTCGCGAGATGGTTGAGAGAGAGGTAAGGCTGATTGACAGAATTTTTGAAGAGGCCGAAAAAGAAGACGATAGGCTGAAAGTTTTAGAGGTAAGGTAAGAATTACTCATCCAAGATAAAATGCAATAGGTGCTTTTTGTCTTGGATGATCTGGGGGTAGAATTTTTTTTACTTTGTGAATTTGGGCGGCTTTTTTAGCCGCCTTTTTTAATTTCTTTTTCCCTTCAGATAATTTACGAAAGTGATACCTGGAAAAATAAATTGAATGTGTAAGAATTTTGTTTGGCCGTCAATTACTGTAGCCAAACTGTAGCCAAAAATCTCAGAAAATAGGGGGAAATACCGGAAAATATGGGAAAGTGGCTTGGTGAGAGGTGAAAAAGATAGTGGCCAAAGAGACGCCAAAATGGTTTGTTTATAAAGTGTTACAAGGCGACTAAAAACTGATTTATGAAACCAGGTGAATTTAGCCCACTAAAATGGCATTCAAGAGGTCGCGGGTTCGATCCCCGCCAGCTCCACTTTTGTTTATAAGGGGTTACGGTTTTTGCCGTAACCCCTTTTTAGTGGACTGTAGCCAAATTGTAGCCAATCATTTTGCTTCCTTTCGATTGAAGCCAGAAAGCGCGTCGATTGCTTGCCGTTTGACCTCTGGACTTAAGTGAGCGTAGAGGATCTGTGAAGAATATATTATTGACTGGGAGAAAAATAATGAGTAAAAAACCATTTTCTACAGGAACGCTCGCAGAGTACTGGGGCTGTACTGATCAGCACATCCGTGACCTCATAAAGTCAGGAGAGTTGAAGGCGTTCCGTATTGGAAGGCTTTATAGAATCACATATGAAGAGGTAAAACGGGTGGAACAATGCGACTACAATTCTTTAGAGGAAAATGGGCAATCTACTGGCGAGAAGAAGGGAATCCGCGCCGGGTTTCTTTGCGTACCGCCGATAAAGACATTGCAGAACAGCGATTCCGTGATTTTCAGAAACAACTAGAGAGACCGAAAGAAACTGTAGGAGACATATTTCCGGCATATATGTCCGAAAAGGGCGATAAAGAAAAACACACATGGAAGCCGCTAAAGAAGTTTTTTGAGAACTACAGGCCAGATGAAATTACAAAAGATGTTTGTAGGAAATATATTGATGAGCGCCGTAAGGTTGCCATTAAAGATGGAACAATTCACAGGGAGCTAGGTATTCTACGCGCTGCTATCAGATGGCATAACCCAAACACCAAGGCTATTTTTGAACTGCCCAAAAAGCCACCTCCAAAAGAACATTACCTTACAAAAGAACAATATAAGGCTCTTGTTGGTGCGGCTAAAGCTCCACACATGAAGTTATTTATAGTGATGGCTATATCCACAGCGGGGAGAGTGGGGGCGATTCTTGATTTAACCTGGGACAGGGTTGAGTTTGATAGAGGAATTATACGCCTAGCAAAGGGTGATGAAACGAGGACAAAAGGGCGTGCAACAATTCCTATGACGGAGACCGCCAGAAAGGCATTGGAACAGGCATATAAGGCCCGTTTGTCGGATTACGTTATTGAATATAGCGGAAAACAAATTGCAAGTATAAGGAAGGGGTTGGCAGAGGCTGCTAAGAGAGCAAAACTTGAGAACGTTACACCACATGTTTTGAGGCACAGTGCCGCTGTGTGGATGGCAGAAGCAGGAACGCCTATGAGTGAAATATCACAATATCTTGGCCATACCTCTACAAAAGTTACAGAGACCGTCTATGCCAGGTACTCACCTGAATATCTTAAGAAAGCAGCAAATGCCCTTGAGGTTGACGGAGTGGATTGTTGTTCAACTGAACACGTATGAACACATATTCATGGTTTGTTCACGGTTATTTTGGCAAAAATATATTTAAAAATGTTGGAAAACAGCCATTTTTGCACTATCAAGCTCCGCTCATAACGGATTGGTCGGAGGTTCAAATCCTCCCGGGCCCACCATTGATTTTCCCTGCGGCAAAATGTCATACGCATATCATGCAGATGTATTCTTCAGGGCGATCCTTCCCTAGGAGGTCTTTATTTTTTGTGGCAAACTTCTTCCGTGGTTTTACCTTTTTTTTTACAAGCAAAGAGGATATGGAGATGCCTAAATCTGGACCATTCAAAATGTTTTTATTAGCTTCCGTTTTTGCGATGCCTTTTATGGCAGGGGCGGCCTTTGCCTCTGACGATGTTAACGCATTGGTGGATGATGGTCGGTTTTATGCTGATTTCCGTTACCGGTATGAGCATGTAGAGCAGGGCAACCGGAATGAAAAAGCCAATGCTTCCACGCTGCGGACAAAACTGGGTTTTGAGACCGGTGAGTATAAGGATATCAAGGCACTTCTGGAGCTTGAGCATTCTGGCAATCTCGGTAGTGAAGAATATAACGATACGGTTAATGGGAAGACAGCCTTTCCTGTTGTCGCTGACCCGGACGGTTTGGAATTTAATCAGGCGTGGATAACATGGGGCGGTTTGCCGGACACGAGTCTGAAGCTGGGTCGTCAGGGTATCAACATAGATAATCAGCGCTTTATTGGTACGGTTGGCTGGCGTCAGAATGATCAGACTTTTGATTCGGTTATGGTTACCAATACGAGCCTGCCTGATACGACTCTGGCATACTCCTATATCTGGAATGTGAACAGGATTAACGGCGAGGACCATCCTCTGGGTGATTTGAGAACGGAAACGCATATTATGCATGCCGCATATCAGGCCATGCCATGGTTGAATATTACAGCGTACGACTATCTTCTTGATGTAGACCTTGCTGCGGCCTTATCAACGAACACATACGGTGTTCGCCTGACGGGGGCGTATGATATTGATGAGGCGTTCAACTTTTTCTATACTGGTGAATGGGCTTCGCAGAGTGATACCGGCAGCAATCAGGCCAATTACGACGTTGATTATTTCCATGTGTCCCCCGGTATCAAATGGGAGGGTTGGAGCTTTCAGGCCGGCTTTGAGTCCCTTGAAGGGAATGGTACAAGCAGTTTTCAAACGCCGCTGGCAACATTACATGCCCATAATGGCTGGGCTGACCTCTTTTTGACAACACCCGCAAACGGCCTTGAAGATTTGTATATGAAGGCTTCATACAAAGTGAGCGGTACAAACACGCTGCTAGACAAGACGAAACTTGATCTTGCTTATCATGATTTCAGCCCGGAAAATACCGGTTCTGATTATGGTGATGAGTGGGATGCCCAAATTGCCCGCTCCTTTGACGGCCCTGATTTTATGAAGAAATGGAGTCTGGCCCTTAAATATGCCGCTTTTGATGGAGAGCCGGCAGCCGGCTTTCCGGATGTTCAAAAATACTGGATTACCGTTGGTGTAAAGTTTTGATTCATACTTTCTGGGTATTCTTAAGAGAACTCTAATATAGTGAGGCCCTTCAGAGAGAGTTGAGTGCGGTGTTTTTTTATAATTCCGTGTAGGGCGTACATGCAATGGTATGAAAAGGGAAAGAAAAATGAAATTAAGTGATTTAAAGATCAGGGTCCGTATTTTTGCCGCTCTTATTGTGCCTGTGGTCGGGATGATTCTTTTTTCCGGTTATCTCTGTTTTCAAGAGTTTGCGATTAAGACCGAGAATGACAAGCTTTCTAAACTTGTTCATATGGCGCCTGCTGTGAGTGCCGTTGTTCATGAGATGCAGAAAGAACGCGGTCTGTCTGCTGTGTATATAAGTGGAAACGGAGCGGCTCAGGCTCGTGACCGTTTGGACTCGGAAAGAGCGCTTGCCGATAAATCCAGAGATTCTTTGAAAGAAGGTTTTTTGGCTTTTGATGTCTCTCAATATGACGATGAGTTGGCTGCCAGATTAGATAAAGCAATGAAGGCGTTGGAGGAGCTTCAACAGGCCCGCGCGCATGTTACGAGTCTTGATTATTCCGTTGCGCAGATGGCTCAATACTATACGGCTACAATCTCCAGTTTGCTGGATATTGTTTCTTATGCTTCTGTTCTTAGCTCTGATGCGGATGTGACAAGGGAAATGGCCGCCTATGAAAACTTTCTGCAGGCCAAGGAACGGGCCGGGATAGAGCGGGCTATGGGTGCAAATGGATTTGGTCAATCCAAGTTTGCCCCTCCTGTTTTTCAGAAATTTGTTTCTTTGATCGCACAGCAAGAAACTTTCATGGAGCGCTTCAATACTTTATCTGCAGCGGAACTGAAAAAAGATTATGAGCACACTGTGCAAGGTGCCTCTGTTGTGGAAGTTGATCGTTTGCGTGGTCTTGTGCTGGCAGCAGGAAGCAATGTGATGTTGGACGGTAGTATCTCGGGAGAGCATTGGTTTGAAACGATTACCAAGAAAATAAACCTGATGAAAGAGGTTGAGGATAGAATTTCCACTGATCTGGAGGAGAATGTTCTGGCTTTGGCAGAGCACGCGGCTCTACTGTTTTGGGTCGCTCTTGGGGTGTCGTTATTGCTTTTTGCCTGTGTCTTTTCTTTGGGCTTTGTCATTGTCCGTTCTATTGTCACGCCGGTGGCAGAGGCAACAGAAGGTTTAAAGGCTCTGGCGGATGATAGTCTTGATTTTGAGATTCAGGGAACAGAGCGTAAAGACGAAATTGGTGACATAGCGCAGACGATGCTGGTGTTTCAGAAAAATGCTTTGGAACGCCGTGAAATGGCGAAGCAGCAGGATGCCGACAATCAGGCCAAGCTTGAGCGGGCGGAAACGGTTAACAAGCTGGTAGAGGGCTTCGACCACAAGGCCTCTGAAATTCTGGATGGCTTGTCGGCGGCTGCAACCGAGATGGAAGCGACTTCGCAGTCTATGAGTGCTATTGCAGAAGAAACAAATAAGCAGGCTGTGGCTATGTCTGCGGCGGCCAATCAGGCCGGTGCAAATGTACAGAATGTGGCTTCGGCGACAGAAGAGCTGACGGCTTCCATTCAGGATATTGCCAAGCAGATTACGCAGTCCAGTGAAAACACGAAGACAGCTTCGACATCTGTGAACCAGACACAGGAGACTATGGAGCGTTTGGCTACGTCTGCGAACAAGATTGGTCAAGTCATCGGGTTGATTACTGATATTGCAGAGCAAACGAACCTGTTGGCTCTGAATGCGACAATTGAATCGGCTCGCGCCGGCGATGCCGGAAAGGGTTTTGCTGTGGTGGCCAATGAGGTGAAATCTTTGGCCAGCGAAACGCAAAAGGCTACGGATGAAATTTCTGTCATGATCGAGGCTATTCAGTCGGAAACGCAGGAAGCCGTGCAGGCTATTGGCGGTGTTAGCCGCCTTATTGATGAGTTGAATGCAACGGCTACC
This sequence comes from Alphaproteobacteria bacterium, assembly GCA_021776075.1. GTDB lineage: Bacteria > Pseudomonadota > Alphaproteobacteria > Micavibrionales > Micavibrionaceae > JAJFGQ01. The sequence continues at coordinate 6,261 of JAJFGQ010000005.1, forward strand.
GGCATTGCTGCTGCAATGGAGGAGCAAACGTCTGCGACGTCTGAAATATCACGTAACGTTCAAGAGGCAGCAACAGGAACGAATGAAGTCACAAGCAATATTACCGGTGTCAGTGATGCTGCGGGTGAGTCCGGGAAAGCGGCCAGTGAGGTTTTGGATGTTGCCCAACAGCTTGCTGAGCGTTCACAGTCTATGCAGAAGGAGGTTGAGAGCTTCCTGAAGGATATTCGAGCAGCATGATGATGGTTATATTTGGGCCGTTATTGAAAAAACTTTGACATTTTCTGATAAATCGTTATATTTCTGCCATTCCCGGGAAAGATCCTGCTATGCGGAGGCTACGCAGGACGTTGGTGAGTGATTTGTTTGTTCACCAAACCTGTTGCGGTTTACCGGGACAAAAAGAAAAAGAAAGGAAGATACGATGAGTCAGAAACGTCCACAGGCGAAATATAAAATTGATCGCCGTTTGGGTTGTAACCTTTGGGGTCGCCCTAAATCACCTTATAACACGCGCCAGACACCGCCGGGTATGCACGGTGCAAACCGTCGCGGCAGAGTGTCCGATTACGGTCAACAGCTTATGGCGAAGCAAAAACTTAAAGGTTTTTACGGTTGTGTCGGAGAAAAAAAATTCCGCCGCTATTTTCAGGAAGCTGTGCGGTTGCGCGGTGATACGGGTCAGAATTTGGTAGGTCTGCTGGAACGGCGTCTTGATGCTGTTATTTACCGGGCCAAATTTGTGCCTACTATTTTTTCTGCGCGGCAATTTGTTAATCACGGTCATGTCACCGTTAATGGTAAGCGCGTAAATATTGCCTCCTATCAGGTGAGTGAAGGTGATGTGATTGAAGTTCGTGAAAAATCACGTCAGATGCCATTGGTTCTTCAGGCTATTGAAGCACCGGAGCGTGAGGTTGCTGAATATATTGATGTCGACCATAAAGAGATGAAGGCGACTTTCCTACGTATTCCCAAGCTGGAAGATATTCCTTATGCAACGCAAATGGAACCGCATTTGATTGTGGAATTTTATTCCCGGTAAAGTTCGGCTTTACAAGAGAGATTGGAAAAAGGCCGCTTATGCGGTCTTTTTTTATGGTGATTGCGGCGGGGATTTTTTACCTGTCAGGGCTGATATAATGCCATGGAAGGTGCTGACTTCCTGTTCGGTCATTTCGGCTCTGTTTAGCAAGTTGTGCAGATTACGGATTGTGGTTGGTTTTTGATCGGCGGTACGAAAAAAATGATGCGCTTCCAGTTCATGTTCCAGTCGTGCGTAAAGCTCTTGTAGCTTTTCGTGTGGGACCGGGTTGCTCTTTCCCATGGGGCATTGTTGCGCCGGCGTTTGTTCTGTTGCCTGATAACACTCATAGGACAGAAGTAAAACAGCTTGCCCCAGATTGAGAGAGGAAAAGCCGGGATTGAGCGGGATGGTAACAACAGTATGAGCCAAAGCTGTGTCGTCATTTGTTAAACCGGTGCGCTCGGCGCCGAAGAGCAGGGCTGTTTTTTGCCCTTCAGCCAGTCTTTCATGAATGTCCTGTGCCGCCCCGCGCGGTGTAAAAACGGGTTTCACCATGTCCCGTGTACGGGCCGTGGTGGCGTAAACATACTGGAAATCAGCAATGGCTGCGGCTGTTGTATCAAAGACTGTGACGGGTGGCATTTGTGCAAGAGCGCCGGAAGACATAGCTGTAGCTTTTTCGTTCGGCCAGCCGTCACGGGGTCGGACAAGGCGCATATCCGTTAAGCCGCAATTGAGCATGGCCCGTGCTGCTGCACCAATATTCTCCCCCATTTGCGGTTCAACAAGAATAATGGAGGGGCCGGGGGCTGTATCTGTCGTTTGTGTACGGTCTGTTCCGCTCATCTGGGTTCCTGCGTGTTCTTGCATTTTACAAAACGACATGATAGAAAAGTTTTCATATCATTATAAAGGCTAATGAATTTGAAGAAAGCAGGAAACAAGACACAAGGCAATGAAATATTGCGCCTGAAATCCTATTTTCAGGATGCGCAGCATGGTTCCTATTGCCGTACGCGTAGCTATCGCTTTAAAGCAGAAAGCGATTCAAGCGAGTGCTGGCTGGAAGCGCATAAGATGCATGCTTCCGGTTGGTTGGTGCAGGAAAAGAGAAAACATCCGGCTGGACTATTTTCTGACAAGCCCTTTGTTGAACAAATACTAAAACATGAAAAAACGTCTTTCTTTGATGCTGTTCAGAAACTCGCGGAATATGAAGAAACACAGGAAAGGCTTGGCTACGCTCTTTTGGCGCAACCTGATTTTGATGAACTGGGTTGTGATTATTTCATTCCCTTTGCCGAGCGGGAAGGTATCGTTTTTGATATTGATGGAAAACCCTTTCCTACGCAGGAAGGCGGCCATATTGTCGGTCGTGGAAAGTTTCCGGAGGAAGCTTACAGAAAGGCAAAAGAGGCATGGGATAAAAAAGATATAAAACAAACCGGTTTTTCAGATGAGGAGTCACTGCTGCCCGTGCTTTTTAAGGGGCAGGTAGCGGCAAGAAAAGTAAATTCACCCTCTTTCAAGGTTGATAAAAATTTCTTCAAGCGTATGAACAAGGTTTTGACGGCAATGGAGAAAACACGGGGAGCCTTTAGTAATGCTGCGGAATGTGAATTTAGATCGATTAAAAGTGTCGGGGACCTGGTTGTCTGTTACGGAATATTTGGTGTTCTAACTGCGGGGTTGATGCCTCTGGTTCTCTATAATATCGCGCCGGAAGACAGGCCGAAACAAGCCTTTCAGAAACAATTTAATAAATTATGCCGGGCCGTGACAGTGTTACCGGATAGTGATTTCAGGACGGAAGCCTGTAAATTTACGAAGGAAATTAATCTGGGTTACCATATTTTATGGGCACGGCAGGCTTGTCATGATGTTGCGGAAGGAAAGCGAAAAGCCGCTCATATGAAGGAACGTCTAGCCGCTGTGGAGACTCTATTGCTTGAAAGAGGTATGGAGGACAAGATCGATTCTATAAGCCAAAGGATCAAAGGTGATTTATCGGAGAATACGCTGAAAAATGAGATTATCGGACGTTTTCGTAGAAAAATAGAAACCTTCAAAAATGTGGCCAATGACATGCGCCATCAGGAAATTCAATCTCTGGAGTTCTGAGCATAATATTTTACAGGAATTATTTTACCTACGCGGCCTGCTTCTGATTATTCAGGCGTTGCAGCGCCTTTTCAGGGCCGATGAGGGGCAGCAGGTTCCCAAGCTCTGGCCCGTGATCCATTCCCGTCAAAGCTTGCCGCAGGGGCATGAAAAGCTGCTTTCCCTTGCGGTCTGTTGAGTCCTTGACAGCATCCGTCCATTCTTTCCATGTGTTTTCATGCCAGGGTGCCGGAGGAAGCAATTTTGCTGCCTGTTCTATGAAATCGGCTTCTTCAATGATCGGCTTTACAGGTCCATTGGCCACTTGCCACCATTCCTTGATGTCGTCCAGTTTGATCAGGTTAGGGCGTACAGCCATCCAGAAATTTTCATCCAGATCGGGCAGGCCCATTTGTGCCAATCGTACATTTACGTCGTCAAAAGCTGTCTCGTGGAGGATTTTGGAGTTCAGGCGCATAAGCTCTTCTGAATCGAATTTGGGCGTCCCGCGGGAGAATTTGGAAAAGTCAAAGCTTTCGATAAGCGGCTGTACTCTGGTGAAGGTTTCAATAGAGTCCGATGTTCCCAAACGGGCGAGGAGGCTAAGCAGAGCCATAGATTCCAGTCCTTCATTGTCACGCAATTCATGAACGCTGAGGGAACCAAGACGTTTGGAGAGCTTCCCGCCTTCTGAATCAGATAACAGGGGCAGGTGGGCAAACTCCGGTGGTGTTGCGCCGAGTGCTTCAAACATCTGGATATGGGCGGCGGTGTTGGATACATGGTCCTCGCCGCGTACGATATGAGTCATATCGTAATCAATATCGTCAATGACAGAGCAAATATGATAGAGGGGGCTGCCGTCTTCGCGTATTAACACTGGGTCGGACAGGTCGGCACCGTTAAATTTCACCGGCCCGCGCACCATGTCATGCCATTCAATCGGCTCATGCTCCAGCTTAAAGCGCCAGTGCGGGTTGCGCCCTTCGGCTTCATAGGCGGCTCGTTGCGTATCATCCAGATTGAGGGCTGCGCGGTCATAGGTCGGAGGCAAACTACGGGATAATTGTGTTTTTCTTTTGAGGGACAGTTCTTCCGGTGTTTCGTAGCAGGGGTATAAGCGCCCGTCATTTTTTAGTTTTTCAATTAATTCGGCATAGCGGGCGGTACGGTTTTTTTGATTGGCTTTTTCATCCCATGCCATACCCATCCATATCAGGCTGGCTTCTATCGATTCTTCGTATTCGGTTTTACTGCGTTCGGTGTCCGTATCATCAATACGCAGCAGAAAATGGCCGTTATGCTTTCTGGCAAACAGCCATGTAATAAATGCTGTCCGGGCGTTTCCGACATGCAGATGTCCCGTCGGTGAAGGGGCAAAACGAACTTTAACAGTCATGATATTCTTTTAAACTCCAAGCGTTCCAAGCTCTATTCAATAGCGCTTTCCATCTGTTTTTTCAATAAAATTCAGAGTAGGTTGTTATTGTCCCGGTTTGGGCAGGGGGGCATGGGTAAAGCGGTTCGTGATCGGGTAACGTCGGTCTTTACCAAAAGCTTTTTGTGTAATTTTAACACCGGGAGGGGCCTGACGACGCTTATATTCAGCACCTCTCATCATTTTTTCAATTTTTTCCGCTGTTTCCCGCGTATGATTACGGGCCGTAATATCGTCTATGCCCATATCATGTTCAATCAAGCATTGGAGAATATCATCAAGGTCGTCATAGTCCGGCAGGGTTTGCCGATCCGTCTGATCCGGTTTTAGTTCGGCACTGGGTGGTTTTGTGATGATGCGCTCTGGCATAACCGGTCCGTCCGGTCCCAAAGCGTGATCTGGTTTATTGGCATTACGCCATGCAGACAGGGCAAATACCTGCGTTTTATAGACGTCTTTCAAAGCGTTGAAGCCACCGCACATATCGCCGTATAGCGTTGCGTATCCCACGGCCATTTCCGATTTATTGCCGGTTGATAGAACGATGCTTCCGTTCAGGTTTGAGATACCCATCAGGAGCAGTGCCCGGCTGCGGGATTGTAGGTTTTCAGCAGCCGTGCCCGGTGCATTCTTGGCGAAGTGAGGTTTCAGAGCCGTCTGGGCAGCCTCGACCATGGTTTTAATGGGAATGATTTCATAGCTGACACCCAGCATGTTTGCTGCTTCTTCGGCATCTTCCAGGCTTTCCTGTGAGGTATATTCGTAAGGCATCATAACGCAATGGACGGCCTCTTTCCCGAGGGCATCAACGGCGATGGCGGCTGATAAAGCGCTGTCTATACCGCCTGACATACCCAGTACGACACCGGGGAAATTGTTCTTTGTAACGTAATCACGCAAACCGGTCATGACAGCCTGATAAATGGCATCGGGACCTTCATGCAGAGGAGATATTATGTTTGTTGTGGTGCAGTGCCAGTCTTTGCCGTCTGTTTGTTCCCATGTCGTGTGATGGGTATCTTCAATAAATTCCTCCGCTTGCAGGATTGTCTGACCTTTATCATCCAGAATAAAGGAGGCACCGTCAAAAACAAGTTCATCCTGTCCGCCGCATTGATTAACGTAGATAAGCGGTAGGCCGGTTTCAGAAACACGGGCACGGGCGTGGTTTTTTCGTAAATCACTTTTGTTGACTTCGTAGGGGCTGGCATTTGTAACGATCAGCATTTCCGCCCCTTGATCCTTGAGGTGGTTAGAAACCTCCGGGGTCCACATATCTTCGCAGATGACCAGACCGAGTTTATGGCCTTTAAACTCTATGGGATCGGGAAGGGAGCCTGCTGTAAAATGGCGCTGCTCATCGAAAACACCGTAATTGGGTAGGTTGTACTTGGTTTGTGTTGCCAGAATTTGTCCGTTACCGATCAGATGGACGGCATTATATATTTCGCCGTCTATTCTCCATGGTGTGGAGATAATCATATGGGCTTTTTTGTTTTTGCTTTCTTCAACAAGATCAAAAATAGCTTGTTCCGTTTGGTCCAGAAAAGAGGGGTTGATGACGAGGTCTTCCGGCGGATAGCCGCAAATGGCCAGTTCAGGATAGACGATTAAATCCGTACTTTCCGGCACCTCACGGAAGGTTTTCTTTATCTTTTCAAGGTTGTAGCCAACGTCGCCAACAATCGGGTTTAATTGCGCCAGTGTAATATTCAGAGCTTTATCGGTCATGGTTGATTCCGTAATAGATGTTCTCGTCCAATTTTGACACGCGGTACTTGATCATACTCAATAATATCGGCTGTGGCATAAGTTTCAGACCATTTTGAAGGAATAAAGGAGCCTGTTCCGATGACATCAATGGGGATAACACCGGCGATCATCATGGCATTGCACTTGTCCCGGTTGAAACCTGACGAGACAACAAGTTTCACTTTTTGGAGGCTGGCCTGATCCAGTTGCTCCCGCATGTGCAGGATAGCAGCGGCAGAAACACCGGGGCCGATCATGTGCTGTAGGCCCTCTTTATTAAATGTGCCGTTTAGGGTATGGGGTGCAAAGCGCTGTATGATTTCTATAGATTTCTTCTCGTCCAACCCTTCCAGATAACGTCCGCCATG
>JAJFGQ010000041.1 GCA_021776075.1 Alphaproteobacteria bacterium
GGCCGCATCGACTTCAACGATAAACTATCATTTAAAGGCGAAAAATGGTCAATTTCAGGCGGCAAGGACAGCCGATACGGATGGGGTGCCGGTATCAATTTAAGATTTAATTTTTAGAAGATCTGTACAACACCGTACAAACACACAACAAACCGCCAATACCTCTCCCGACACCAAACTTGAATACATTATGTAATAAACGTTATAATATATTACAGTAGTGGTTTTTTATAACGAGGTATAAAAAGTGGCAGATATCCAACTATCACCAACCTTCTCGGAAGCCGGCAGAAAAGGCTGGTCTACAGAAGGAGACATGACGCATTTGCCGGGCCATGAATCAGCACCGGGAAATCAGCTTGAAATCAATACCTCTATAACAAACCCTCTTCTTGATCAATATGACGTCAATGGCGTACTGGAATCAACGATAAGCGCTGATACACAGGAAGGCCGCATTTTTATCGAAAAAGGCATCACAGACAAATTCAATATCTACAGTGGCAGCGAGTTTACAGCAGCAGAATCAACTCTTGAACAACAAACAGGCTTTATTGGCGGAAAATTCACCACTGCCTTACCACAAAATTCCGAACTCGAAATCGCAGGTGAAACACATTCAAACGGCGAAATCAGAGCCGGCGCAACAGTAAGCCACGCCTTCAATGGTGATAAATCCTCCCTCTACATGCTGGCAGAAGTTACCGGCGCTGACCTCAACAGCTTTCAAACAGGGGGATTCAGAGAAGACGCGGCCATCAACATAGGAATAGGGTTTGAACATAAACTATCCGAAACTCTGTCTGTCATAGGAAAAGGGGGCGTGGAAACCAGCCCCGCATTACAAGAACCGGCAACACAGGCCATGGTCGGCATGAAAATGGATTTCTAACAATAAAAACAGCTCTCAAAAACAACCATTAAGCATCAAGCCGCCTGTTTTTTCATGGATTTCGTCCGGGCCGGCATAAAGGGCATAGCAGCCAGGACCGCTGCAATTTTACGACCCCGCACCTCGACAAAAATCTTCCGCCCGGCTTCTGCGTAAGCCTTTTCTACATAACCTTGCCCAATCGCTTCCTGCAAAGTCGGAGAAAAGCTGCCACTGGTCATGTGACCAATTTCAGCACCCTCTTCATTCAGGATCACAGCACCTTCACGGGCGATCCCTTTATCCAAAAGCCTGACACCGATACGCTGACGATCCGGCCCGCTTTCTTTCTGCGGCAAAATAACAGCAGCACCGATAAACCCGTCATTCTCCCGGCCCATAACCCAGCTCAAACCCGCCTCTACAGGGCTTGTCTGCGCATCAATGTCATGACCATACAGGCAGTAACCCATTTCCAGCCGCAGAGAATCCCGCGCCGCCAGACCAACAGGTTTCACAGCATCATGCGCCAGTAATTTACGCCACACCTCTTCCGCCTTCTCCGCCGGAATGCTCAGCTCAAACCCGTCTTCCCCGGTATATCCCAGACGGCTCACATGAAAGGCATCACCTTCCATCATCCACATATAAGGCATCCCGGATGTATCAACACCGAAAACCTCACGCAAAACATCCTCGGACTCCGGCCCCTGCAAGGCCAGCAAAGCCCGGCCTTCCCAATAATCAAACCGCACAGCGTCCGGTAAATGCTCCTGCATCCACGCGATATCTTTGTCCTTACAACCCGCATTAATCACGGTAAAAAAACGCTCATCGCTCAGCTTGGTGACAATCAAATCATCGACAATGCCGCCCTGCTCATTGGTTAAAACCGTATATTTAGCACGCCCCGCCGGAGCCTTAGCAAAAGATGACGGCGTCAGGCGTTCAAAAAAAGACTGCGTGCCGGGACCTTCGACCATCACCTGCCCCATGTGAGACACATCAAACAGCCCGGCATGGGAGCGCACCCATTCATGCTCGGCGATCACCCCTTCACCGTAATAAAGCGGCATATCATAACCGGCAAACTCACCCATTTTAGCCTTTAACTCTTTGTGAGACTCATGAAGCGGCGTCTTTTTCATGATATTATCCTTTCTATTGTAGGGCTTGTTGTTGGGCTGATCATTGCCCTGACAAGCGAGGAAAACGCTACAACACCGCCTCCGAAAAGGCAATTCGTTTCCCTGGCCTCTTCCCTGCCCGATTCCCGCACCACAAAAACCTGCCGAAACCATCTTGTAACACACTGAAAAACAAAGAAAATCACGTTTCCTTTACTTTGTTCGTAGTTTTTTTACCTTTTTCACTCAACATATTGTTTTCAAAAACTAATTACTGATATTTCATCACCCTCACCATAACATAGTCCAGAAACAAAATATAGGAATATATTCCCCTACACCTTCTGAACTGACGTTAACTATTCTCTATATGAGTCCTGATCCAAATCGCAAGCTCCGCTTCAGTAATACTCCCGTCAGCGACGCTTAGCATCGTCAGCACGCATGCCCTGTCATCAGCTGTGAGCTGATAACCATTTATCAGTAAGAATAACTCCATTATAACGAAAGCCGTACGCTTATTGCCATCATGAAAGGGATGATTATTGGCCGTTCCATATCCGTAGCATGCTGCCAAATCTGCAATATCCGGTTTTTCGTAATTTAATAAATTTTTAGGGCGATCCAGTGCTGATTGTAACAAAGAGAGATCACGGGCTCCTTGTAAACCACCATGCTCTGCTATCTGCTCATCGTGAATGGCGTGAACAACGGATTCTAAAACCCATTGGTATTCTTTGGTCATTTAGCCAATTCTCTTAAGGCATTACGGCGTTTTTTCATCAGCTTGCGTGCCGCTGTCATCTGCTCACCAAACACAGGATCATAGGGTGTAATGCGGTAACCCGATCTTGCTTCTGTAGCCCAGATTATATCGCCTTTTTCCAATTTTAGGCTAGCAATCAGCTCCTTGGGCAACACAACGCCTAGAGAATTTCCAATTTTTGTAACTTTTAGTTCCATAATAAAAACTCCAATGTTATTACATATGTTATAACAAAAGGGAGTAAAAGTCAATAATGTAGAGAAAGGTTAGCGCTAGGCTGTTAAGTAAATGGCAGGCCCTGATTGACGAGGTGCGATCCGATCCGGCCCTGCGGTTATTAGTTATCAAAAATTTCCCGGTCTGGAAAGTGCCGGGTAAATCGTCTTTTGGAAATAGAGCGCAGGCTTGACAAATTAATCAATTCATAGGAATATAGTCTTCATAAACGCCACAGCTACGCCTGCGGCGTTTTTTTGTGCTTAAAATTTAACCCAAGAGAACCATCATGAAAATTGAATTGAACAAACCCTTTGCCGGGAATAGCCCGGCAGATGAGGAAGACGTGCGCGTTATTAAACGCTCATTAAACTGGCTCGGCCACTACACGCCCTTCAATAAAGTCGGCCTGACAACCATTCCGGATGCGGATGTTTTTAAGGCCCTGAAATCCTTTCAAACCGATCAAGGACTTCCCGCGACCGGCACGGCAAAGCCGGATGAGCCCGGTGCCAACGACCAAAATCCCTAAAGCAATGACGATGTAAGAGGGAAGAGAGGCTTCCTGCTTTATCTCCTGTAAAATGGACTGCATTTCTTTTGCAGGGGCAGGTTTTTGCGCCACTGGTGATGTTCCCAAACGCTTTTCAGGCTCAGCTGTAGTTTTTGCAGAGACATCTCCTGCTTCAACATTAATTTTTTGCGCTGAAATTGTGGCATAGGCGATTTTATTCTCTTTCACATTCCACCATGGCACTTTAATTTCCGGTAGGCTCACCCTCGACAATGCCAATGACCTCGCCCTGTTTGAACTCCACCGTATCGAGCACGGCATAATTTTTGCCCTTTTCATGGTGCAGAACGTGGGAGCGCAAAGCCGCTTGATCCTTGCTTAAGCTCAAAATAAAACCGGGACCAAATCTTACCTTGTGCGGCATTGCCGCCCCAGCCGTTCACAGGCGATCAGCGTAGAGCCGGAACCGCCGAACGGATCGAGCACAATGTCCTTGCTCTTGCTCGAATTCTTGATCGCACGTTCGACCAGTTCCACAGGCTTCATGGTGGGGTGGAGATCGTTCACGCGCGGTTTGTTCACAAACCAGACATCGCCCTGATCGCGCGCGCCGCACCAATAGCGGTCATTGCCTTCTTTCCAGCCATAAAGGATTGGCTCGTATTGACGCTGATAATCCGCACGCCCCAGCGTGAATGTATTTTTCGCCCAGACAATAAAAGTCGACCATTTCCCGCCCGCCGTGATAAACACTCTTTGCAGCGTATGCAGCTCGGACGAGGACATACAGATATAAAGGCTGCCCTTGGTGACCATCAGCATATTTGTGATGGCATCGTATAAAAATTGCTCAAACGCCTCGCCGAGATTATCATTCATAATCGTGCGCCCACCGCTTTTGCCCTTGGCTTTGCGCTGCTTGTCTTTAGCGGTGTTGCCGTAGTCAACATTATACGGCGGATCGGTGAATACCATATCGGCGAGCTGCCCGTTCATCAGTTTCTCAATATCCGTGACCACCGTCGCATCCCCGCACAGAACACGGTGATCGCCGCAAATCCATACATCGCCGAGCTTGGTAATCGGCTCCTCCGGCAGCTCCGGAATGTCTTCATCCTCTTCTTCCGTCTCATCTTCGCCAAAGAGCAAATCATCAATTTCCGCCGGATCAAAACCGAGGAGTTCCAGATCGAAATCATCCATCTGCAAGGCTTCCAGCTCTAGCTTTAGCAAATCCTCATCCCAGCCCGCATTGAGCGCAATCCTGTTATCCGCAATGATAAGCGCCTTGCGCTGTGTCTCGCTCAAATGCGCGAGCTGGATCGTCGGCACCTCGCTCATGCCCAAATTCCGCGCGGCCAACAGGCAAAGAAAAACCGCTCAACATTGCTGTGAGAGCGGTTCTTAAATCTTGAATTGGTTGCGGGGAACTCATTCACTGCTATCAAAATCCCGTCCAGACCCTCTTTCGTGGACGAAACAATTTTTTCTATTTCTAGGCTCAGGACTCATTAAATCCACCATATAACAAATGCGGCGATACAAATGGCGGAGAAAAAGGTATGCGCGCAGCGGTCATAGCGGGTTGCGATGCGGCGCCAGTCTTTGAGGCGGCCAAACATATTTTCGACCTTATGGCGTTGGCGGTAGAGTTTTTTATCGTATTCAATTTGAATTTTGCGGTTCTTTTTGGGTGGAATGCACGGCTCAATGCCCTTTTCACGCAGTGCATCGCGGAACCAATTAGCATCATATCCACGATCAGCCAGCAAATGTTTTGCGCGCGGAAATTGTGCTACAATCAGCTCTGCGCCTTTATAATCACTGACTTGGCCTGCGGTTAAAACCATCAAAACAGGTCGTCCTGCGCCATCACAAACGGCATGAAGCTTAGAATTTAAGCCGCCTTTGGTTCGTCCAATAGCGCGGGGAACATCCCCTTTTTTAACAGGCTTGCCGCTGTTCTGTGTGCTTTGAGATGTGTTGCGTCTATTTGTAGTTGGCCTGGAATACCGCCCTGAGCAACAAGTTCAGAGAATATTTTATTAAAAACCCCCATCGTGCTCCACCGTATAAATCGGTTGTAAAGCGTCTTGTGCGGCCCATAAATTGCAGGCGCATCACGCCACTGAAGGCCGCGTTTAAGCACGTGAATAATGCCGCTAATCACACGCAAATCATCCACGCGTGGAACGCCGTGAGGGCGCGGGAAATAAGGCTTTATGCGGTTAAGCTGGTCTTTGGATAGCCAAAACAAATCACTCATGATGAAATCTCCTTTTCAGCACAAGTGAATCATATTTTACGCAGCAAGGGAATCTTGAAAATTAATAGGTCCTGAGCCTAG
>JAJFGQ010000042.1 GCA_021776075.1 Alphaproteobacteria bacterium
TTCCAAAAAGCCGAAGGCAATAAATGTGACCGGTGTTGGAAAATTCTTCCCGAAGTGGGCGCAAATACCCAACATCCTGATCTGTGCAAACGTTGCGCCAATGCTGTTAAGGCCCATCAAAAACAGGAAGCGGCATAAAAATGGACCGTTGCAAGTTATACGCTCTTCTGACGGCCTTTTTCATCATCATTGCCGATCAGGTTACAAAAATGCTGGTGCTGACCTATGTCGCCGGACAACAAATTGCACTTTTGCCCTTTTTCAATTTCGTACTGGTCTGGAACAAGGGAGTCAGTTTTGGCCTGTTCAATAACGGAGCCTCTATAAGCAAATGGGTTTTAACGGGCCTCTCTCTTCTGATCGTTATCTTCTTTATCCGCTGGTTGTTACGGGTGGACAGCAAGGGACTGGCCGTTGCGATTGCCATGATTATCGGCGGCGCCCTTGGTAATGTCATAGACCGCGTTCGTTTTGGCGCTGTTGTTGATTTTCTCGACTTCCATGCTTTTGGCTGGCATTACCCGGCTTTTAATGTCGCGGATTCTGCTATTGTGACAGGCATTGCTTTTGTGGTCTTTGATAGTTTATTCTTTGAGCCGAAACGACAGAAGACTGAGGGACAATAAGAATGCGTTACAAGAATCTGGTTATTCTATTAAGCGGTGTGCTGGTTTTATCCGCTTGTAGCAGAGCAAAAGAAGAATTGGGCCTGACACGGCACGCTCCGGATGAGTTTGCCGTGGTAAAGCGGGCGCCTTTGGCTATGCCGCCGGATTACACGATGCGCCCCCCGCGCCCCGGCACCGCACGCCCTCAGGAACAAAGACCGGAAGAGCAAGCCCGCACGGTTATTTTCGGGCATGAAGAAAAGAATACGGCAAAACCGGCCAGTGCCGAAGAGGCCCTGCTGCAACAAGCCGGAACGGAAGTCGCGCAACCTGGTATTCGTGAAATAGTAGACCGTGAAACGGCCACTCTGGAACCACATGACAAGCCTGTCGCCAAGCGCCTTTTTGGTCTTGGCGGCAAGGATAAACCACCCGCCACCGTCGTCGATGCCAAGGCCGAAGCTAGCCGCCTGCGTACAAATGCGGAAGAAGGAAAACCCGTTACCGAAGGCGAAACCCCGGCAATTGAGGAATAATTGCATTTGACGGCCACGGCTGCTACAAGGCCGAATGGGTGATACGGAAAAGAAACCAAATTATGCTCTAAAAGCTATTTTCAGCACGGCTAACCTCAAGGGAACAGCCGCCGTATGCCTGTCGATTGCCATGGGAACACCGCTTGCTTCGACACTCTATGCCGGCGCTGTTTTAATAGGGACTCACAACAAATACCGCTCGCTAAGCAAAGAAACAACAACGCACGCGCTTACGAGCCCCTCTATCACGGCAAAAATCTTCATGGCAGCCGCCTCATATAATGTCATAGATTCCGGCCTTGATATTTTTTCCGGCCCGGCAGAATTTCAAACATATAACGCCTTAAGAACAACCGCGTGGCTTTGCGGGTTTTTCGGCGATAACGCTCTCAGAAACCTTGACGATGTTAATTTTTCTCAAAGCAAAGACCTGCGTAAACCGGTCCCGTCAAAGCTCCGTGACACCTTTAATACGCTGGTTGCCAATCCGACCATATTCTATAGCGGGACGAGCGCCGCCTTTACTCTGGCTATCCTTGCAAACGGCCCTGTTCACTGGCTCTATTCGCTGGAGGGTGCCATCGGAACCTCTGCCATCGCCCTTTTTTCACTGGGTATCGCCCACGCCATAAGAAAAACATGGCAAGCCACGACCGGGGAAATCAGCACAGATAAAATCAATGACGGCGTCATGAACACGCTTGCTGCCACGGCGAAAGCCGGACAATGTGTCCTGGCACTGATGACGGGCCACTACTGGTTTGCCGCGGCACAAGCCATTTTTTCAGGATCCAGCGTTAAACTGCTCTTTGAAACACGGGAGGCCCTGGAGGGGGACCGGGGAGAGAACAGGAAGAAAAAAGACAACACAAACAAACCAGATACGCCGCCGAACTTATCAGCCTCCTTGTAGCAAGAAGACCCTTGCTCCGTTTTCCTTCAAGGATTAAAGTCTCCTGATGCGTTTACTCATCCTTTTATTCTGTTCTTTGCTCTTCACAGCCCCTGCCTTTGCGCAGGATAAGATTTTCAATGCCGAGAGCTTTACGCTGGATAACGGTATGCGAGTTGTTTCGATACCAAACCATCGGGCGCCTGTCGTAACGCATATGGTCTGGTATCGCGTTGGCGCCGCCGATGAAGCACCGGGACAATCCGGTATTGCTCATTTTGTCGAGCACCTTATGTTCAAAGGGTCGGAAAACGTCCCGCCGGGTGAGTTTTCAAAACGCGTCCGGGCGCTGGGTGGCAATGATAACGCCTTCACAGCACAGGACTATACGGCTTATTTCCAATCCATTGCCGTCGAAAACCTGGAAACCGTCATGACGATGGAAGCCGACCGCATGAAGGGGCTTCTTTTTCCTGAAGAAGGCATCCTCTCCGAACGCAATGTTGTTGTTGAAGAACGCCGCCAGCGCACAGAAAACGATCCGCGTGGCTATTTCTTTGAACAAATGCGCGCCATGCTCTTTGTTAACCACCCTTACGGCAATCCGGTTATCGGGTGGTTTCACGAACTCGATATTCTGAACAAGGAGGCCGTACAATCCTTCTATAAAAAATGGTACGCGCCGAATAATGCCCTTCTTATTGTTTCCGGCGACATTACGATGAAAGAACTGCGCCCGCTGGCTGAAAAAACTTACGGCCTTCTTCCTTCCCGCGACGTACCTGAACGGCAATGGACAGAGGTACCGCCTTTGCTCGGCAAGCCGCATTTAACTTTGCACCATCCCACAATCCGGCAATCGTCTTTGACGCGCCTTTATCGTATGCCATCCTATCAGCAAAACAAGGATGACTCCCTTGCCCTGCAGGTTTTAGAAAGCATTATGAGCGACGGCTCCACGTCCCGATTTTACAAGTCACTGGTCGTAGAGAAAAAATTAGCCACAGGCATTCAGTTTTCCTATAACGCCTCTGCCTTTAGTGATGGGACGGCTACCCTTTCAGCAACACCGGCGGACGGTATCAGCCTTGAAAAACTGGACAAAACCCTTGACGATGAATGGCGCAAACTGCTGACAGGCGGCGTCACGGCGGAGGAATTACGCTCTGCCAAGGACCGTATGCAAGATGCCGCTATTTTTGCCCGTGACAGCTTGGCCGGTCCGGCCATGATCTTCGGACATGAACTGATAACAGGAACGACAATTGACGATGTCGAATACTGGCCGCAAATGATAGAATCCGTAACCGCCGAACAAATTCAGGATGTCGCCAATCGTTTCCTGAACCCGGACAACAGGGATAAAAAACCCTATGTCACCGGTTATTTACTCCCACAGGAGGAAGAACAAGGAGAAGGGGAAACCGAATGACCATTTTGCGACACGCCTTCAAACTATTGCCTCTGTTTGTCTTTCTGCTGTCTTTTCCGGCGCAGGCACAGGAAAAATTCCTTGATATTCAAGAGATAAAAAGCCCCGGCGGCATTATCGTCTGGCTGGTCGAAGACCACAGCCTGCCTATTATTTCCCTTGAATTCGCGTTCAAAGGCGCAGGATCAGCACTTGATCCCCTTGATAAACAAGGCCTAGCCCGCATTGTGTCCAATACGCTGGACGAAGGTGCCGGGGATATGGACTCCCAAACATTCCAAAAACGCCTGACAGACCATTCCATTACGCTGAGTTTCGGCAGCGGCCGCGACCATTTCAGAGGTACGCTCAAAACGCTCTCGCGTCACAAAAACATCGCCTTTGACATGCTGGAACGCGCTTTAACCTCTCCCCGTTTTGACGAAGACCCGTTAAACCGGATGAAAGCGGCCAATATCATGCGCATTCGCTCTTCCTTGTCCGACCCCGGTTGGATTGCTGCCCGCCTTATGAATGATACGGCCTTTGCCGAACACCCTTATGCCATGAATAGTGGCGGCACGCTCACCACGCTCCCTTCTATCACCGCCGATGATCTACGAGGCTTCGTTAAAACACGCCTGACCGGCGACCGCCTTCTGGTCACGGTCGTTGGCGATATAACAGCGACAGAGCTTGCCCCCCTTATGGACCGACTCTTTGGCGCATTGCCGCCAAAGTCTGTTTTTCCTGTTATTCCTGACCTCACAGTCCAGAATGGCGGCGAAATTGTGTTTTTTGAAAAAGACATTCCGCAAACAATGATCGAAATTATGCAGCCCGGCATCGGCCGCAATGATCCTGATTATTACACAGCCCAAATTATGAATTTTATCCTCGGAAGCGCCGGTTTTGGATCCCGCCTAACAGAAGAAATAAGGGAAAAGCGTGGTCTGACATACGGCATCCATTCCGGCCTTATGGAGTTGGTGCATATGAAGGGCATAAGCCTTTCAACATCGACGAAAAACAGCAATGTACCGGAACTCCTCTCCCTTATTCGTCAAGAATGGCAAAAAATGAAACAGGAACAAGTTACGGATGAAGAACTGGCCGATACAAAATCCTACCTGATAGGCTCCATGCCCCTGATGTTATCCTCTACCGATGGAATCGCCCGCATTCTCCTGAGCCTGCGACTGGATGGCCTGCCGAAAGAGTACCTGGATAACCGCGCCGAAAAAATCAATCAGGTTACAAAGGAACAAATCCAGCAAATAGCGCAAAAACTCCTGCGCCCCGATCAATTAACAACAATTCTGGTCGGAAAACCGGGGGGCGTAACGCCCACCCGTGTTGTTACGACCTTACCTCATGTTGAGTGATAAAATGTACAAAACACAGCTTTTAAAAGACCTTGAAAATTACGTGCCTTCACAGAAAGAGGGAACATACAGCCAGAAGAAAATCACAGACTTTATCAAGAGTGAGCCCAACGGATTTTACCGCACCAATCTGGCCGGACATGTAACGGGATCAGCCCTTTTGATTAATCCGAAAAAAAAAACAATCCTCCTGAATTACCACAAAAAACTGGATAAGTGGCTTTGCTTTGGCGGCCACGCTGATGGGAACAATCATATCCCTGATGTTGCCTGCCGGGAAACAGTGGAAGAATCCGGCATTGAGACTATTGATTTCATGACTCCTGAAATTTTCGATATCGACGTCCATACCATACCGGAAGACCCTGTAAAAAACGAGCCGCAGCATTTTCATTACGATATTGCTTATTTGCTTCAAACTGACTCGGAAGACTTCCAGATCAGTGAAGAATCTGTTGCCCTTAAATGGGTCCCTTATCAAGAGGCCGCCGAAGGAATCACAGATGCACGGATGATCAGAATGTTCGGCAAAACAACCCCGTTTTTTACATGACAAGCTTAACAAAAAAAGAGACCTGGCAAGCGTTGGTAGCCCATCGTAAAACGATGGGAAACATCCATATGCGTGATTTATTTGCCGAGGACCCTGAACGTTTCAATCGCTTCAATCTGGAAGATAACGGTCTATTTCTGGATTATTCAAAACACCGCATAACAAATGAAACAATAGAGCTTCTGATGGACCTTGCCCGCGATTGTCACGTAGAAGACTGGCGGGAACGGATGTTTGAAGGCGATAAAATTAACACATCAGAAGACAGGGCCGTCCTGCACACGGCTCTGCGTTGCCCACAAGACAAATGCACCATACCCTTTGTCCATGATGTTCTGGATAAAATGAAAGATTTCAGCGATTCCGTCCGCAACGGCACATGGACGGGATACACAGGAAAATCTGTCAAAAATGTTATCAGCATAGGCATAGGCGGCTCCGGCCTTGGCCCTAAAATGATCTGTGAAGCTCTCAAAATAAATGATTCCCGCGATATTACACTGCATTTTGTCTCCAATATTGATAAAGCACATATCACAGAAGCACTGGCAAAAAGCGACCCTGATACAACTTTGTTTGTGATCGCATCCAAAAGTTTCACGACACAGGAAACCATGGAAAATGCCGCCATAGCCAAAACATGGATTCTCAACCACCTGAAAGACGAAAAAGCAATAGAGCGGCACTTTATCGCCCTCTCCACAAACGAACAAGCTGTCCATGATTTCGGGATCGCGCCGGAAAATATATTTCCCTTCAAAGACTGGGTCGGGGGCCGTTACAGCCTATGGTCAGCCATTGGTCTGCCCATTTGTCTCGCTGTTGGATTTAAAAATTTCCGGGCTCTTCTGGATGGCGCCCATAGCATGGACAAGCATTTCCGTGAAACACCTCTGGAACAAAATATGCCGGTTATTCTGGCCTTGTTAGGCATCTGGTACAGAAATTTCTGGGATGCCCAAAGCTATGCTGTTCTGCCCTATAGCCAACATTTACGGTCTTTCCCTGATTGGCTGCAACAAGTCGATATGGAATCAAATGGTAAAAACATTGATCGTGAAGGCCATCCCGTCACGTATGAAACCGGACCTGTTGTTTTTGGAGCACCGGGCACAGATTGCCAGCATTCCTTTTTTCAGCTTATTCATCAGGGCACAACACTCATTCCCTGTGATTTCATTGCCGCACGGGACAAAACAGCCGAACAAAAAATACTGCTGGCCAACATGATCGCACAATCCCAAGCTCTGATGCAGGGACAAACGCTGAAAAACACAGATGATGAGCCCTATCGCACCTTCGAAGGCAACCGACCTTCTACCACCATTCTTTTAGACAAGCTTGATCCTTTTCATCTGGGTATGCTGCTGGCGCTTTACGAACATAAGATATTTGTTCAGGGGATTATCTGGAATATCAATAGCTTCGACCAATGGGGCGTTGAACTGGGGAAAACGCTGGCCGTAGAGGCTTTGAATATCATTGAAGGCAGCATCAAAGAAAATGGGGAAGAAAACGGGGTTAAAAACATTGATTCTTCAACCGCCGCGCTTCTTGCCCAGATTACCCGACCTTCATAAAATATTAGGCGTATTTCAGCTACCATAGTGCTTGTGATATACTCGGCCAGAACACGCAAGTATTGTGTGTCAAAAAAAACAGGATGTTAGGCTTTATGAGTTTTACTGAACCAGAACCGGCAAGCAGCCTTGAAAGAATATCCCAAAAGGAGCTGGATGAAGCTGTCAAAAAGCACGGTTTTTTCCTGAAGGGTATCCGGGGCGGCGCCCGCACTGTTATGAAATTCAAAGACCTCTCGGATCTTGATTTTAAAAGCGCCGATCTCTCGCAGTCTGATTTTACGGGTTCCGTCCTGACAAATGCCAAGATGACGAACGGCACCTTTAAGGGAGCCTCTTTCTTTGCCTGCGATCTACGCAATGCCAATCTTGAAAATGCCTGCTTTTCCCGGGCCGACTTTCGGGGGGCCTTTGTTGCCGGAGCTAACCTAACCGGCGCTGATCTGGAATCAGCTGATTTGCGCGAAGGAAAGGTTATGGAGAGGAATGAAAAAGGTATTCTCTCAGACCGTCCCCGCGAAGGTGTCACAGAAAAAACACATAAAACTATTTTCGCAGGGGCCAAGCTAAAAGAGACTAACCTGTCCGGCTCCCGCGCATCATCTGCCGATTTTTCTGATGCCGACCTCTCTGGCGTTGTTGTCAAAGACGCTGATTTTAGCGGCGCTAATTTTGAAGGCGCCAACCTATCTGAAGCAAACTTCACAGGTACGGACCTTAGCCATGCCAATATGCACGCCTCTATTATGACCGGTACGGTACTGATCATGGCGGAAACCGGCGGGGCCAATCTGGATGAGGCCTTAACGGAAGAATCTATGGGTGAAAAACTCGAAGAGCTGAAAAAGTCACTGCCCGAGCTTCTTGAAGAACACACCTCCTGGGTTGCCACCGCCGGACAAAAGGGGGAAAGGCTTGATTTAAGCGGCTTTGACATGCGCCATATAGAATTAAAACAATACCCACTTACCGCGATCAAAGCCGTTGGTGCCAATTTCCTGCAACAGGATTTAAGCGGTGCCGAAATGCAAAGTGCTTTGCTTGACCGCGCAGACCTCCGCGATGCCCGGCTTAAAAACATTGACTTGCGCGGTTCTTCACTGAAAAATGCCATGCTGGCCCGGGCAGACTTATCAGAAGCCAACCTTTCACCTTTACAATTCCTCAATAGCGACGGCACAACAAGACTGCAACGAATCAATCTGAGTGGTGCCAATATGCGCTATGTCATACTGCGCGGGGCTGATCTGCGTGACGCTATCCTTATGGGTGTTGACCTCTCCTATGCCGTACTCATTGATTGCGACCTCCGCCGCGCTGACCTGACCGGCGCCATCCTGAATAATGCAGATATGAGCGGCAGCATGCTTAACGATGCCCTTATTGATGAAAAATACAGATAATTAATTATCCACGGCTCTTCTTAATTTCTTAAATACCCGGCTGACAGCACCTCATTGATAGGCTAGCTTGTCCTTATGAGAATTCGACATTTACCAGAAACGCTGGTCAACCGCATCGCTGCTGGTGAGGTGATTGAGCGCCCTGCGGCTGCCGTAAAAGAACTGGTAGAAAATGCCATTGATGCTGGTGCCAACCGTATCACTATTGAAATTCGTGATGGCGGCAAAAGCCTGATTAAAATCAACGACAACGGCAGTGGTATGAGCCGGGAAGAACTGGTTGCCGCACTGGATCGCCATGCTACCTCCAAACTGCCCGACGATGATTTACTGAATATCGAACATCTTGGCTTTCGGGGCGAAGCCCTGCCTTCCATAGCGTCTGTCAGCCGCATGGCAATTCAAACGCACAGGGAAGAACAAGAAGATAGTTGGGAAATTCGTGTTGAAGGCGGGAAAAAGGGTGAACCCGCACCCTCATCCTATCCACAAGGCACACAGATAGAGGTCCGTGATCTATTTTATGCCACGCCGGCGCGGTTAAAGTTCCTAAAATCGGAGCGTGCCGAATATGGCGCCGTCAAAGATACAATCTCCCGGCTGGCCATGGCCTTTCCCGAAATTTCTTTTAAACTGCTCCATAATGACAAAACAACCCTGAATTTGTCTACTACACAAGGTGATTTTCTGGATCGGCGGCGAGAACGCCTGACCGCACTTCTGGGCCGTGATTTTGGAGATAACGCACTTCCTATTGACGCTGAACGAGAGGAAATAAAACTAACCGGCTATGCGGGGCTACCAACCTTTAGCCGGGGAACAGGGCAATACCAATTCTTGTTTGTTAATGGGCGCCCGGTTAAGGACCGTCTTTTGACCGGAGCCCTACGCGGTGCCTACGCAGACCTTTTGGCTCATAACCGTCACCCGGTTGCCGTATTATTTCTGGAATTGCCGCCGGAGCAAGTAGATGTGAATGTACATCCGGCCAAAGCCGAAGTCCGCTTTCGTGATGCCGGACTGGTACGCGGCCTGATTGTCAGTGCTATTAAACATGCACTCCATGAAAACGGCCACCAGACATCAACAACCGTGTCTATGCAGGCCCTTGGTGCCATCCGGTCCGACCCGGCCAACGCACCGCTTCCCTTTCAAAGACAATACGGACACAGCCACCAAAGCAATGCCGTACCACAGGGCATGGCTGAACGGACATACGCAGCCTATGAACCACAAACCGGTTTACAACCGGCAGCCCGCAGCGAAATCATTGATAATAGTCAACCGGAAACACTCGCTTATCCTCTCGGCGCCGCCCGTGCACAGCTTCATGAAAATTATATCGTGGCTCAAACACAGGATGGGCTTGTCGTCGTAGATCAGCATGCTGCTCATGAACGCCTGACCTATGAACGATTTAAAGCTCAAATGGCGGAAAGCGGTATTGAAAAACAGGGGCTCTTAACCCCTGAAATCGTTGAACTGGAGGACAATGAAGCCCTCCGCCTCCTTGAACATAGCGATGAACTGTCCCGTCTGGGGCTGGAGATTGAACCCTTTGGTTCCGGTGCCGTTGCCATACGCAGTGTCCCGTCTATCTTGGGATCAAAAACTGATATCAACGCCCTTATTCGTGATCTCGTTGATGAACTCACCGAAAGAGATACGGTACAGGGGCTGGAAGAACGCATTAATGAAATCCTCTCCACCATGGCCTGCCACGGTTCGGTACGATCAGGTCGCCGCCTGAATACGGAAGAAATGAACGCTTTATTGCGCCAAATGGAAGACACACCCCATTCCGGACAATGTAATCATGGCAGACCCACGTGGATTGAGCTAAAATTAACCGACATCGAAAAACTGTTCGGGCGGCGATAGACATGACCATGACAAAAAAAGACAAAGAACGAAAAAATATAATGCATATTTACGCGGCTCTGGCCGCAGCCTTAACCATGCAAGTTATCCCTTCAATAGAAATACAATTATTTGGGGCCTGCCTTTTTATGGGTGTTCTGATCGGTGCCTATATTTTTCGGGCACGATCAGAGGCAGAAAGCCTGTGCAAAAATCATATGATATACATCATTCGCACCATCTGGATCTGGTCGCTCTTTTTCAGTATTGGCGCCGCCATAGCCACCCTCTGGATTGTAAGATCAGGCGATCACAGCATTATTCAAACCGCTGTTAATCAGGTTATGAGCGGGATCGTTCCTTCTGAAGAGGGCATGATGGACATTTTGTACAGCTATCTACGGGCCAATTTCTCACTCATAGCAACGGTCTGCACTCTCACAATCGGTCCCGGCATGGTTTATCTTATCTACCGCCTGTCCAAGGGGCTGTCCCGTGCCCATAAGGGCCACCGTATCGGCGATGTTACAAAATGGTTTTAGAGGCTGTCTCTAACCGAACCGGGGAGGGGTGTACGATCTTTTGGCATCCTGCAAATCCTCTAACGCCCGTTCCAAATCACAGGTATAAAGATTAAAGTCCTTCATACGCTGTATCTGGTCTTCAAGATCGTCTTCGATAAATTCTTCCCGTAAAGTATGTAAATCCGCAATACCGGGATCATTTAAATCATCACCCTTAATTCCTTTTTCGTACAAAAAGCGTGTATCTGAAATAACAACATAATCATCCTGTGCATCACTCCACGCAATGGAAAGACTACGCTTTGTCTCGTTATTGGTATAACCATTATCCATGATAATATATCTCCTTTGCTAAACACGAAGGGTGATTTTTAACATAGAGGGTAAAAAATAGTCAAATAAAAGAGCCGCCGGCTATAATCCGACGACTCTTCCATTCGATTAAGCCGCGCCAAGAAAGTCAAACGCCTGCATTTCATAAAGCCTGCGATACTGTGAACCTTCTTTTTCGACCAGCGCCGTATGGGTACCTTGTTCCGTAATATGGCCCTTATCAAAAACCAAAATACGGTCCACCCGGCGAATAGTCGATAACCGGTGCGCAATCGTGATCGTTGTCCGGTTTTCCATCAAGCTCTCCAACGCTTTCTGGATCACATGCTCAGACACAGAATCCAGACTGGATGTCGCTTCATCCAAAATCAGGATTGGTGCATCGCTGAGAATAGCCCGGGCAATAGCTACCCGTTGCCGCTCACCACCAGAAAGCTTGACTCCCCGTTCGCCGACCAACGTATCGTAGCCCTGCGGCAGGCTCTCGATAAAATCATGGGCATAGGCCTGACGGGCCGCTGCTATAATTTCATCCATACTGGCGCCCGGCCTGCCATAAGCCAGGTTTTCAGCAAGAGAGCGGTGGAACAGGATAGGTTCCTGCGGTACCAACGCAATCGTCTGCCGCAACGATTCCTGTGTAACATGAGCTATATTCTGCCCGTCAATGCGAATTTCTCCGCCTTGTATGTCATACAAACGCTGCGCAAGCTTCACGAAAGTCGACTTACCACTACCGGACTGACCAACCAGAGCCACTTTTTCACCCGGAGCAATGCGGATAGACATATCGTCATAGAGCGGTTTTTTCACGTTCTCATAAGAGAAACGGACGTTCTCAAAAACGATTTCACCCGCTTTGTGCCTCTCCTCATTGATAACAAGTACGCTTGCACCCAGTATATCACGGATTTCATCTTTCCGTTTCCAGAAACCGATAATATCCTCCATATCGCTGATCGCTTTTTGCAAATGGGCAATATGCATACCGATATCCCGCATATAACCACTCACAACGAAAAAGCTTGTCAGAGACAGGGCAATATCACCCGCCGTAGCACGTCCGACCTGCCACAGCCAGATCGTTCCCCCAATCATGCCGCCCAGCATAACCATACGGAGAAAGCCACGTGCCAAACTACCGAATTCACCTGTAATCCAGGCTCGTTGCGCAACTTGTCGCCACTGCCTTACTGCTTTGTTAAACACGGCATCTTCCCGCTGCTCGGCACCGAAAACCTTAACCGTTGGATTACCGGTAATAATATCAGCCAGCGTCGCACCGACGGACGTATCAGCCCGTGAAGCCGCACGGTAACCCGGTGCCAGAATAGCCAATGCCATCCAGATACTCACGGCACTGTAGATAACGATCATCAGGGCTGTAAACAAACCAATGAGCGGCAGTTTAATCAGCAACATAATCGTCATAGCGACCATAATGGTGACAGACGGCAGCAAACCGACAAACAGCGTGTCGCCGAACAAATCAAATGCCCACATGCCGCGGGTAATCTTTCTGACCGTTCCTCCGGCAAAGCTGTTGGCGTGCCAGTCGGACGAAAAGCGCTGCACTTTTTGCGTCGCCTCCGTCACGATGTCATAGAGGTTGCGTATAGCAAACCAGACCCAGCATGCCAAAGCGCTCGACCGTAATATCTGGTGCAAAACGCCTAACACGATAAAAACCATTAAAGCATGTAATGCACTATCTATAGCAGCCGTATCACTTGCCGTGCTCTTGGCAAGAACGTCAATAATCCGGCCCGTATAAACCGGCACAAAAACATCCAGAACTGTCCCCGCCAGCATAAACACAACCAAAGCGAAAGCCACACGCGGCCTGCGCCGCCAGTAACACATGGCGAAATCATAAACATCCCTGTAATTTATCTTTTCTGTAAACATAGCAATCCTCCAGCCACAACCTGCAAAGGCTGTTGCTGTCCTCCATAGTAAAAAAGTTATAAAACCAGCGCTTTTTAGGGCCGGGCCTTACAACGCTCCTGAAAATAACTTTTATGGTGTGAAAGTTGGATTCTGTGTGCTGCATAGACCCGGAAGCGCTTCGCCTCCCCGGGTCCTGCAAACATGATCAGTCAATATGACCTTTGCGAAACCCGGAAACGACAAACACCCACACGGATGAATAGATAAGATTAGTCATTGTCATCTCCTGTTGTTGTGAACGATCTTACGAAGACCCATGATGCCATAAGACAAACAATAAACCAAGAAATATTTTGCACTGCACAAATTTAATTCAGAAAACCAAGAAACGCCTGCGCTGCGGATAAATCACGCTTCATTAATTCCTGCTTTTTTTCCTGCTGCGGATCGGTACCGTAAAAATCCTCATTATAAAGACCGGCCTTGTGGTGTTCTTCGATATGAATCGCTTCAAATAGCTGCTCCGCGGTCGCCCGCCCATCCACAAAAGCCAGCGCCAAAACCAAAGAACCTGTCATAGATGTGAGAAGCTGCAAAACGGTAAAATGCGCCGCATCCAGCGCCCTCACTGCTTTCTCTACCTTTTCATGCGCGTCCGCTGGTTGTTTCAAGGCCAGAAGGTCTGTTGTGGTATGCAACACAGCATAGCCTTGCACAAACCAATCCAGAAAGGGGTCCCACGAGGCCGCCTGCTTTTCTGCCAAATCTTCCGGCTCTTGCGTTCGGTAACATAAAAGATCCGTATCCAGATAACGCAACGTCATAGCCGTCATATCATCCCGCGCGCCGGCCACACGGTCCAGCGCAGTCGTCAAAATTTGCGTTAGAGGCATGGAATCGGGAGTAATAACCTCATCCTGCGCAGACCATTCGGCTGCTATCGCCTCTGCCAAAGAGTGTGTGGGAGACAATAACATTGCTCCCGAAGGAGTCATAACCGGTTTGGCGTCAAGGCAGATAGAAAAACCGCCGGGCTCTTGCCCCGTAGAAACCAGTTTGTAAAAACGTTTCATGGTGAGTCCGTTGCCACTTCTGCTTTCTTTATAAAGTCATGACAAGGATGATCTTCCGTCAATCCCAAATCCGTCATGGAAAAAGCTAAAAAGGCCGGGTTAACGACTCCCAGTAAAGCGCCACCCAGCGTTTTCCCCAAAGACATAAGGTCCGGCCCGATAGAGGGGTCAAGAACAGGTCCTGTAATACGGACCGCCGTCGCCACATCAAGTAAAGCCGTCTCTTTCGCCTTGGGCGTCAGTTTTAAATTGATTGTTCCTTCCGGAATATTCACATCCCCCGCGCCGGAAACCGTCACGCGTGTCGTATCCAGAAATAACGGATCAGGACGCGCTATACCGTCCTCCACTTTAAAATCAGCAATCATACAATTCAGCGTCGTTTCAGATTCAGAATCCAGATCCGGCAACAGAGCGTTCACAAGCCCGCGGCTCCAGAGATCAAAGACAGCACTGTTAAACTCTCCCTTTCCGGCCAAAAGAACAGCTTCGCCCTTTAGAGTTTGCAACAAATCATCCGTCGTTTTTCCTGTAGCCGACAGGGAAATATTGATATTTGCCGTACCGGAGACTTTGTCACGACCATAAAACGCCTTTTGAATCTGCCCATATTCCCAGTTTTTTAATCCGGCCTTCAAAGTCATGCTGGCAGGAAAAGCAACCGCCTTTAGCTCCATTTTTCCCGATAATTCACCGCCACTGAGCATGCCGCCCAGCGGCCCGACAATCAAAACACCCTCCTCCAAATGAACAGGGAACGACAGATTACCCAGATTTGTTTCAGCGCTTCTGAGTTCACCGACCGCAATATTCAGATCAATCGTCCTGTTTTTCAGACTAATCAAAACCGGTTCTTCGTCTGAGTCAGGCAACAATGTTTTGAACTCGCTCACAAGAGACATAACAGCACCCCAATCAGAAAAATCAAACACAGACCATTCTATGTCTCCGTCAAGATTTCTGTTTTTATTTTTTAAAGCGGCATGAAAATGGCTTTTCTCCCATTGCAAATCAGATTCAACAAACAAAGAAGCTCCGTTTTTTTTCAGGATAACCTGACCGGTGACATTATTTTCCGGATTTTCCGGATTTTCCGAAGAGCCCACACGGGACAAATTAATCTGCAAACCACCGCCTTTGGCCCTGGAAATTTCACCCTCCATCTGAAAGGAAGCCAGTTGAGCGACAAAATGCGTGCTTTCCGGAAGCTTAAAATAAGATTTTCCGCTTTTTTTGGTTTTCATATCCATCATGGCATGGAAATGAAGGGGCCCTTCGCCATACGTACCCTCAACAACAAAGGCCGGTTTATCCTCATATCCCTTTTCATCAAGGGCCATACGCTTGATCGCTATAGCCTGTGTTCCCAGCACATCGCTACCAATCCATATATCGCTCAGATCCAGCCCCGCAATACGGCCACGGGAAAAGAACTGATCCCAAAAACCGGTCGCAAACAAAGCGTGGCCAATCGTCACCGAAGACGCTTTTTCACTACCGCTACGCAGGCTTATATCACCGGCCTCCAAACGCAAATCGGGATAAAACCCCATATGTTCGAAAGCGCCTATATCAGGCTCCATACCGGACGTCTCACGCAAATAGTCCTGCATGCCAAGCTTTAAAGCTTCATGCGAACCACCGAGCAAGGATAAAACGAAAAGACTGACAGCAAAAATAATAGCAAGAACAAGGCTTGTACGAAAAGCAAACCGAAACCACCGCTTTTTCCCGGTCAAAGGCGGCTTTTTTTCATTCTCACCCACATCCAAAAGCACCATTTATTCCGACCCATTTCCCAGACCACCAACCAAACCGATTTTGGCCATGGCCCGGCAGACATCCATATGGAGACAGAGCGCCGGCGTCATAGCACCGTCATTCACCAGATGCCAAAAAGACTGGCGTTGTTTTATCTCTTCCGGCGAAGGTTCCTCAGCGTTTTCGGTATCAGGAAAAAGCGGAACCTTGACGCACTCCCCGCTTTTCAAACAGGCTTTATATGCTTTTTTATCAAGAATATCCCCGCGGGCAATACGGCGCGCCGTCATAATCATTTTCCCCTGCTGCCGTTCCAGCTCATGCCTCATTTCCACGCTATAGGCCGCTTTGATTGCCGTAACAGTGGCACAGGACTCAGGAACAGTTTCAGTTTTTAAAACCGTTTCGACACAATCCCGGTAAAAACCAGCTATATCCTGCTCCGGTACAGCAGGATCGGGGGCGGGGACGGGGACCGACGAAGATGTGGAAAACACAACAAAAAGTGCAGCCACCAACACCAGAAAACCAATGCCGGAAAATATATAAAGACGCTTATTTATTCCTTGTTTTTTATCCATATCCTAGTCACCTCCGTATAAATCCTGCATGACCATATCATGCACAACCACCTTTTACAGCGCAATAACCTTCTACAAAAGGATCATCCTGACTCTGCGTATCAAACCCCATGGCCTTCCAGCTTTTTTTCAGTTCGTCGGATAAGGGCGCCGTAATATCAATGGTTTTTTTGGCCTGCAAAGGATGTGGCAAAATAATCCGCCGCGCATGTAAATGAAGTTTTTTCGGCAAATCCATCCCCTCCAGACGGGCGGCGGCGCCACCATACTTACCGTCACCGAGTACGGGACATTCCAGAGCATCTGCCGCATGAACGCGGATTTGATGCGTACGGCCCGTACGTGGCTGAAAGGCCATAAAAGCCGCTTGTTTCCCAGCCCGGTCCAGCACTATAAAATCCGTTTCCGCCCATTTACCTTCTTTTTCATCAATCACCATACGTTCTTTCTGCGCACCGCCGGCCTTGATTAACGGGGCCTTGATCGTGCCCTCATTCTGATCCGGAGCGGGAATAACGATCGCCCAGTATATTTTCCGTATTTCGCGCCCCTTAAAAGCACGACCCAACTCCCGGGCCGCCTTTGCCGAACGGGCCAACAACAAAACACCCGATGTGTCTTTATCCAGCCTATGCACCAGACGCGGCTTTACGCCTTTTTTATCAATAAAAGCTTCCAGCATCCCATCGACGTGACGCTCTGTATTCGTTCCGCCCTGTACAGCCAACCCCGGCGGCTTATTAAGAGCCATAACCTCGCCATCATCATAGATTACCAGCGACTTGATAAAAGCCACATCTTCAGCAGCAAGAGCAGGTTTAGGCTTATTTTCGCTTTCGCCTTCGCGTTTATTTTTACTTTCAGCATGCTTCTCTTCCAGCGGAGGAAGCCGCACCTCCTGTCCGGCCGCCAGACGCAGATCGCCCTTCGCCTTCTTACCGTCTACACGAATAGCCCCTTTACGAATTAATTTCTGAATCAGCGCATAAGGCAGATGCTGTTTCAACCAGCGATCCAAACGCTGTCCATCATCGTCTTCGGCAACCGTTAGAAAAGTTTCTTCTTCACTCATGATACAAAACCCCGCACAAGAAGCATCCCGGCAAATAGCCCGCCAATAGCAAGAACAACAGAACCACCTATATAAAGAGCTGCCGGAATATAAGCATGGCGCTCTATCAACGTGACAGCATCCAGAGAAAAGGTTGAAAAGGTAGTAAACGACCCCAACAACCCGACGGCCAGAAAAGCACGCATTTCCTGTGGTGGTGACCAGAAATGAGCCAACACGGAAATCAAAATGCCCATCGCAAAAGACCCCAGTATATTAATCATAAAAATACCCCATGGAAATCCTGTCCCCAGTATATGCGTCATAACATTATTCATACCGTGACGTAAAACCGCCCCGATTGCCCCCCCTGCCGCTACAACCATGATCATTTGCATGTTCTATCCACCCGATTCTCTCCGTAACCCTTGTTTTTTATAAGAAGTCATGTTTTTGAACGCCAAGAAAAAACCATTCCTGCCCCGGCTCCGCCCATGATTTCGGCAACAATACATAACCGTCATAGGGTGCTGTTATCGGCTGATTATCACCTGTAAAAGCCAAAACCTCTCCTTTGGTCATCATATCCATATGCCGCCATGCCTTCACCAGCTCTCCACCATTAGCAGGCTTTACAACCATATCTCGTTCAAGAACAAATAGATGCCCAGAGGGCTGCACATGATCTGATGGTATGGCAACAAGACTCAAATGTATAAAACTATTCATGATCGCTTGTTCGGCAATTATCGGCGCATTAGGATCAAGGTGTTGACCGCATTCCACAAGGACGGCTGTTTTATTTACGCTTTGTGCATAACCCAGCGTCTTCCCATCCACCGATTCAGAATTACCTTTATATGTATCTGTTGCGGAGAACATAATCGTCATTGGACCTACGATCTTTGCAAAAGCATCTGTCACTTTATCTTCATTCTTCTGAATAACAAACGGGTTTCCTTCTGCTGTAAAACTATGAATATCCAGAAAATAATCACATTGGTCCACAAAAGGAATAAGCGCATTGGCCAAGTGTTCTTCATAGGCTTGTGGGTTTCCATGTTTTTTAAAAACACGATTCAAATTCATTTCGGTTTGACGCACATTCTGTTTATAGGCTCTGGGGTTGCAAAGAGGAACAAACGTTACGCGCCCCTTTTTCAGTTCCAGTTCTCCACTTTTTAATTGCCCCATAATTTTCTCAATAGCTTTCGGACCACATGTTTCATTCCCGTGAATGGCTCCGAATACAAGCAAGTGCGGACCTGTTTCTTTCGCTTGAAAGTCATAATGCTCAATGTTTGTATCCATTATCCCCTCTTCTCTTTTCTTAGCTTTTCCCAATAAGCCAGACGTTTACCGATATCCCGTTCAAAACCCCGCTCTACCGGTTTATAAAATGTTTTTCGTTCCATTTCATCCGGGAAATAATCCTGCCCGGAAAAGCCCTCTGCCGTATCGTGATCATAGGCATAACCGGCCCCGTAACCCTGCTCTTTCATCATATCCGTCGGCGCGTTCAGAATATGCTTGGGCGGCATCAGGGAGCCCGTTTCTTTTGCCGTTTTAACGGCTGATTTATACGCCGCGTACGCCGCGTTGGATTTCGGCGCGGTTGCCAGATATAAAAGCGCCTGCGCCAATGCCAGCTCTCCTTCCGGGCTGCCCAGCCTTTCATAAGTTTCCCACGCCGTCATACAAACGGGCAGGGCCCGAGGATCGGCCAGACCGATATCCTCCACCGCCATGCGCGTTAAACGGCGCGCAATATAGCACGGGTCTTCCCCGCCATCAAGCATCCGCGTCAACCAGTACAAAGCCGCATCGGCATCCGATCCGCGCACAGATTTATGAAGGGCAGAAATTAAATTGTAATGGCCATCATCACTTTTGTCATACAAAGGGGCGCGGCGGTTTACAAGCTTTGTTAAAGCGGCCGTATCCAATGTTTCTGCCTGAACCAAAACCTGCTCCGCCATTGTCAAAGCATAGCGCCCATCCCCGTCTGCCATCGCTTTCAGTGAAGAACGGGCCTCAGCCGTCAACGGCAGATCGCTCCCGGCTTCCTCCTCCGCCCGTTTCAACAGCACCTCAAGCGCCGTATCGTCCAGACGTTGCAGTACAAAAACCTGACAACGAGACAGCAAAGCGGCATTCAGTTCAAAAGACGGGTTTTCCGTCGTCGCACCGATCAGGGTTATTGTGCCGTCTTCCACCACAGGTAAAAAAGCGTCCTGCTGCGATTTGTTAAAGCGGTGAATTTCATCAACAAATAACAACGTACCGTGACCATTTTTCTTCCTGATACGGGCGGTATCAAAGACTTTCCTTAAATCGCCGACACCGGAAAAAATGGCCGATAGCGGCTCAAACTGAAGATCCGTATGGTCGGCCAAAATGCGCGCCAGCGTCGTTTTTCCGCATCCCGGCGGACCCCATAAAATCATAGAGGACAAGTGGCCGTTCTCAGCCATCGTCCTGATCGTTCCTGCCGCACCGACCAGATGATCCTGCCCCGCTATATCATCCAAAACGCGTGGCCGCAGACGATCCGCCAAAGGCCGCGTTCTATCGTCATTCTGTTGTTCTTCTACTGCAAATAAATCAGCCATAGGGCATGTGTAACGAAATGATGCTGACTATACAAGGAACGCGAATGTTCAGGGCTACATTTCAAAAGCTATAATCCTGAAACGTCTTTGGACTCACCTTTGTTTGACATATTTAATTTAACTAACTATGATCGATCCATATTTTTTAAAAAACGGGAACGGAATATCATGTCAGAAATAGAGAAGAATATTAATGACGATACCAGACAGGGTGCGTCCGCAAGTTTGGTTTACGCTCTTGCCGCAGCTAAAAAACGCATTCTTCATTTGTTAGATGAAGGCCACGAAATAATATTGGAAAAAGAAACAGAACAGGCTACGCGCATAAAAAGCCCTTTACCCTACCGTTACAAAGCCACCAGCCAAGTGGCGGAGATATTCCTTCATACCGCAGATCCGCACCTTACAGGTCTAGCTGAAACTTTGATTGTTGATCAGGTGCTGAACCAGCTTACAGATGAAGGATACGCAAGACGAAATCACGATTATCTGCGTCCGTGATCTTGAAATTGGTATTGCTGTACCCGCCGGTCAGCCGCTCAAATTGCGCCCGATCACTCAAACCAAAATCTTTTAGCACCACACGCAGGGCTTCCTCTGTAGGCTGGTAATCTGCTTCCCCGACATCAAATTTCTTTTCAAAATCCATGGCATTCTTTATATCACGCTTTGAATCTTTCTATGAGTAAGGCTGAGAGTAATTTTTATTGACATAACCTAAACAATAAACTACTGTCCCGTGGAAATCTATGAAAAGGAGTGGCTAAAATGGAAACAGAAAAAGAAATGGGCATTGTTGAGATTTTTGGATTGAATGCTTCTGGATTGAACACCGTCATGAGCTTTATTGATGAAGAACTAGAAAAAGGAAGCCGCTGTGGTGTTACCTATCCTATGACAGACTGTGCAGATGGTGTGGTTAGTGTTGGATTAAAAAGTTTATCCAAACAAGATCTTTGTAAGCTATCCGGCAGAGGTTTTAGATTTCGTATGGGATGATATGCCTGTTCCGGATCGCATAGCCGCTCTATACCAACCTCAAATGAACCCTTAATAACATTCGCCTGATTGCGTCTTTCTTTTTTTTACTATTCGTGTCATAACGACACGAGAGTAGAACAAAAGGGGAATATTGACCCATAGAAAGATTTTTAATATGAGCGACAATATGGTTATTCGCGATGAGCGCGATGAAGATGCCAATAACATACGGCATGTTATTAAGGCGGCTTTTGATTGCGAAGATGAAGCTGATTTGGTTGAAGCTTTGAGGCTAGATGGAAGCTCCAAAATTTCATTAGTCATGGAGGATGAAGGCCAGATTATCGGCCATGTCATGCTTTCCAAAATGAAAGAGCCTACGCATAGTTTAGGACTTGGGCCTATTTCTGTTGAACCGGGTTTTCAGGGTAAAGGAATCGGGTCGCGCTTGATTCGTGAGAGCATAAATCGGTCAAAAAAGGACGGGTGGAAAGCAATCATTGTATTAGGCGAGACTGACTATTATGCCCGATTTGGATTTCAAGCTAATTTAATAAAGGACTTTAGTTCTCCTTATGCCGGACCAAACCTTATGGCTTTGGAATTGCAAAAAGACATTTTAAAAGAGCGGGATAGCAACATTATTTCTTATGCCCCCGCCTTTGATGCCCTCTAAGTTGTAAGGAAAGAGCAATATGGTCGCGCGCATTAACACCGTTGCCTTTCAAGGCATAGACGTACAGCCCGTAGACGTACAGGTGCAAATATCCTCTGGTATGCCCGCGTTTACAATTGTCGGCCTGCCAGACAAGGCGGTGGCGGAAAGTAAAGAACGCGTACGGGCGGCGCTGCATGCGTTGGGGATTTCCCTTCCTCCAAAAAGACTGACAGTTAATCTGGCCCCCGCTGATGTGGCCAAAGAAGGCAGCCATTACGATCTGCCGATTGCCCTGGGGTTACTGGCGGCAATGGATGTACTTCCCGCTGGAGAGCTGGAAAATTACGTCGTACTGGGTGAATTATCACTGGATGCCGGGATACGCTCTGTAGCCGGTGTTTTACCTGCCGCCATGTATGCGGGGGAGAATGACAACAGCCTGATTTGTCCTGAAATTTGCGGCGGAGAGGCGGCATGGGCCGGAAATGTTGATATTCTGGCACCGCGGGATTTACTGCAACTCATCAACCATATCAAGGGGACACAGGTTTTGCGCGCGCCCGAAGCCTGCTTACCGGCAGAACAATCGCTACACGGCATTCCCGATCTTGCCTCTGTCAGAGGACAGGAAACAGCCAAACGGGCGCTGGAAATTGCGGCTGCCGGAGGCCACAACATGCTGATGAGCGGACCGCCGGGGTCCGGGAAATCGATGCTGGCTTCCTGCCTGCCCGGTATATTACCGCCCCTTGATCCGAAAGAAGCGCTGGAAGTCTCCATGATTCACTCCCTTGCCGGAACCTTGCCGGAAGGCGGTTTACTGAGGACACGCCCTTTTCGTGATCCACATCACAGCGCCTCATTACCGGCCTTGATCGGCGGTGGGCAAAAAGCAAAGCCGGGGGAAATATCACTCGCCCATAACGGTATTTTATTTCTGGATGAGCTACCCGAATTTAACAGGGCAACACTGGAATCACTGCGCCAGCCTCTGGAAACAGGGGAAACGCTCATTGCACGAGTTAATCACCATGCGACCTATCCGGCGCGCTTCCAACTTATTGCCGCCATGAATCCGTGCCGTTGCGGCAATTTGGGCGATTCCGATCTGGAATGCACCCGCGCACCGCGATGCGCCATGGATTATCAGGCTAAAATATCAGGCCCCTTGCTGGACCGGATTGATATTCAGGTCGATTTGCCCCCGGTTTCGATTGCTGATCTTGATGCGCCGCAACAAAATACAGAAACGTCAGAGATTGTTGCCCAGCGTGTGGCAAAAGCCCGTGAAATCCAAAAAAACCGCTATGCCGCGCTACAAAAAGAACAAGGCATGTCCTCCGATATCAAAGTAGGAATCAACGCCCACCTTCCTGTTCCTTTGTTAGAAAAAGCGGTTATATTACAAGATGATACGCGCGTTATGTTGAATCAAGCGGCTGAAAAACTTAAGCTCTCTGCGCGCGCTTACCACCGCTTGTTACGCGTAGCCCGGACAATTGCCGACCTTGATAGCACATCGGACACGGTCGCCAAAGAGCATGTGGCAGAAGCCCTGAGCTACAGACGCCATAGAATGACATAATATCTTGCATTTTCAGCTACAAACAGTGTAGAATATTAATATAAGACCTAGCGTTAGGAAATTTTAACAGTTTATCTGCTAGATTTCTTATATCTATGCCAGAAAAACAAGGTGTTTTGATTAATGTCAAAAGTACGATTATCAAGAAACTTTAATAATGGAGGCCTTACGGGCCACATGATGGATGCTTTTGTCGGGAACAAAACAACCATGTTGAATACGGCACCCGCGATCAAAACCGCAGCACCTGTCAGTAAAAAAGAGACCGCCGGACCAAAACAACAGGGCTGGAAACCGACCCAGAAACTCAATAACGCTCAGGTTGCCAAGGGACCACAGGAAAACAACAAAGAAGGCCGCGCAAAAATTGCCGATGCAAAAACACAGATGAATAAATTGCAAGCACAAGGACCGCAAGAAGGTAGCTCGGCGGCAAAGGGACCAGCGGATGGGCAACGCGGTGCTGTCGGCGTCATGGCGGGTAATGCGGCCGTGGATACGGCTGTCACAGCCGGTCTGTCTACAGTGTCTCCTGAAGCAGCAGCGGCCTATGCGGTGGTTGCTATTGCACAGGACCTTACTCAGGTCGCAAAAGTCATGGGACAGGGCAGCCAAGTCACACATAACCAAGCCTCATCAGAATTTAACAGCTATCAGAAAAACGCTAAGGGCGAACAGGTTCAGGCGAAAACAGAGGGATATGGCGTCTCTGCGAATGCGCCCTCTCAAATGCAAACAGAATTAAACAAAATGTCACAGGGTCCCGGCTTTGGAAAAACGCCTGTTGATGAGGCCCCGCTTGATGCCAACGCTGCTGACTACGCCAGCAATACATTACCCTATATCAGCGGCATCAAAGTAAAGTCGCCGGAAATGAATGATGCCGTATCTCAGCTCAATGATGGACGCACGGCCATCGCCATGAACATGAAACGTGTTGATGACGGCGTAAATACTTCGGTCACAGAAGCTATGAATCTTCGGGATATTAACGAAGGCCAGGTCAACAGTATTCAGAACTTTAATAATGCCAATCTTTCCGGTATGGCCGTTTAAAGCTAAAATCTAATCCTTAAGAAAAATCTGAAAAAGCCTGTTTTATCCGACCTATTGTCGTGAGCCAGCACATGCTGCTAAATATAACGGCAATCGTTGTAAAATAAGCGGGCAACAGGCACATTAATATGAAAGCCATAATAGTTTCCGACCCCTCCGTTAACCCGCCCAAATAGTAAAAAGACTTTTTCTTATTTTGCGCGGGGGCGCTCTTTCGTTTTGCTGCGATGATCGCATAAGCCAGAAAAGAACTGGATGTTCCCATGAAACTAAAAATAAGAAGAGCCCCGACCAAAGCATTTTCAGGACGGCCAACAACAAAAAAGAATATGAAACCCGCATAGAAAATAAAATCGGTTACAATATCCAAAAAAGCACCCAAATCCGTCGCACCTCCTTTTTGACTACGTGCCACAGCGCCATCCAGACCATCCATAATACGGTTAAGACATAAAAAGAACAGGGCATAGCCATATGAGGGAAATATAAGCGCTATAAAAGCGCAAACACCGAAAAAAAACCCCGTTAACGTGATGGTGTTGGCATGAAGTCCCTTTTCGGCTATAAACCGGCCGGTTTTTTCCAGAAAAGGATCTATTTGACGGCGCATATATAAATCAAGCATAGGGCTACTCATTATAAGATTGTGACTGTTCGTTGCTTCTTAAATGGGTTACAGTAATTCATAGAGCCCGTACAGGGTGAAATAGGCTAATATTCCATGCGCTTTTCTTTTTTTCTTTTTTTAATATTCATTCCGGCACTGCTTATCATAGCTAGTGGCAAGGCAGCTTTATCACAAAAATCTGCTGATTATTGCGATAAAGTGGAAAGCACGGCTGATGCTATGGCCTGCATTAACCGTAATAAGCAAGATATACAAAAGCGTTTGAATGAAATATATGCGGCTCTCCTTGAGGAACAGGGGGAAACCAACAAATCTCTTCTGGGGACGGCACAAACATTATGGGTGGCTTACCGAGATGCGCAATGTTCGTGGGAAACAGGAAATGTTAAAACGCCCGCTCTGGAAAGAGTTTCTGAATTATCCTGCCTGACCGCTCTGACAAAAATCCGGACGGATCTTCTGGCTTCGATTTTAAACCGCGAGAAAGAAGAAACACCCCGTGAGTTTGGAACAAACCCGCGCTGGATGAATGTCTTGGCCCATGATTACCCGGATGTTTTCTGGCGTTATGGTCACTGGATCAGAACCGATATGGATTGTGACGGCAATGAAGAACAGGTTATGTCCGGTATTTCTTTTTCTGATAAGGGAGAAGATAATGTGGATGGCGTTCAGAATATTAATGTTGTTCTGGCTATTTCTAACAATCCGGAAACAGGAAAACCAAAGGCCAATATCTTTCGTATTCCTGTAACAAAGAAAGAAGAAACCGTCCATTTTTGTAAAGAAACCGTTGATTTAATGCTGGTGCCGCACCCCTTGACCAACCACCCCTTAAAAGAAGACTCCTCCCAAAAAGACGCGGCGGCAACCAAAGAAACACCTCTTGATTCCTGTTCTATGGCTTTACAAGCCGCAGATCAGCTATGTACACCGGTTCAATTATTCTGGAACGGTACGGCCTATGAATTACTACAAACGGCATCTGTCAGTGATTAACCGGGGAAATCCGGGGAAATAATGTACGAAATTCTATAAAATCCGAGCTATTAATAGTGAATTAACGCTCTATCGGGCATGATGGTACAGGCTCTTGTTTTTTACTTTTTCAAGTGATACGGGGCTGGTAAAATTTTTGAGAAAATATTCTCTTGCGGGGAAATAATGGAATACGAACATAATATACAACAAGCGGCGGAATATGCTCAAACGGCTCTGAGCCGCCTAAAAAAAGAAAAACTAGCACCCACCCCCGATAATTTTACGTTGTGGTACATATACTATTCCGGTCAAAGCCCTGAGCTAACGCGCGCTATCGATATTCTGGTCAGTAACGGCCAAACCCTTACAGAGGGGCGATGCTATGAGCTTTATCAAAGATTTTTAAGTGAAAATAGCGACGAAGAACGAATCAGACGGGCGGGTACCCGAATACAAGACACAATCAAAAATGTTAGCGGCGCTGTCCTTAATGTCAAAACAGCAACATCGCAATACGGTGGCACGCTGGATGACATCAATGAAAAAGTGAATAATGTAAAAAACACAGACGAGCTAAAAGGCATCCTGTCTTCCATCATGGAAGACACACAGGTCATGATCGAACATAACCACAAACTTGAAGAACAACTTGATATGTCTTCTATGGTGATGGAAGAGCTGGAGCGTGATCTTGAAAGCATCCGTAAAGAGGCTCTGACCGATGGTTTAACGGGGCTGGCCAATCGTAAAGCTTTTGATGAAGCGTTACGTCATGTGGCGGAAGAATCAGAAGAATCGCAGTCAACTTTTTCGCTCGTTATGCTGGATATTGATCATTTCAAAGGCTTTAATGATAATTTCGGTCACCAGATCGGCGATCAGGTTTTACGCCTTGTTGCCAAAACTTTGGTAGATGGTGTAAAGGGCCGCGACACAGCCGCCCGTTACGGGGGAGAAGAATTCGCTATTATCCTGCCAGACACGCATTTAACAGCGGCTGTTGTCGTTAGTAACGCCCTGCGCCAAGCCGTAGCAAGCAAAGATGTTGTAAACAGAAATACCGGTGAAAAACTAAGCCGTATTACTTTATCCGCCGGGGCCGCAGAATTTATTCCGGGTGAAACCTTATCGGATCTGATAGAACGCTCTGATTCGGCACTGTATACCGCCAAGCATAATGGCCGCAACCAAGTTGCTGCCGCACCAACGCCGGCGCAAAAAAAGCAAAAAGAAACAGGTTAATTTTATATTTTCGAGACAGGATTTCCCATAGAGCCTAAGAGGCCGGGCCGGGAAGGAAAAGACACGGCTCTCTTTTTTTCACTAACAATATTATGCGCATCTGCAATGGCCTGTATATATTCAGCCGCCGTTTCACGAACCTGTTGATCGTCATCCCGGATAAGCGGTTTAAGGATATCAATAGCCGTTTTTCCATGTTCTTTGTGTTCTGCGCCAATCATGCCAATCATGCTAACCGCCGTCATTTTTGTTTCCGGTGTGTCTTTCCAAAGCAATACAGAAAGAGCCTTCATCGCCTCCGGTGCATATTCTGCATAACGCTGACCGATCCAGCCTGTGATACTTATGGCGGCGGCTTTTACGGCCTGCGTTTCATCCCTGAAAAGCGGTTTTACCGCCTGAATGGTTTCCTGTGCGTAAAACCAGTTATTTTCTGCAATAGTGCCAAGGTCATATACAGCCGTCTCCCGTACACGTGCGCTCTCATCGTGAGCCATGACTTTGAGCGTATTAAAAGCCTTATGAAGATGTAGCCTGTATTTCTCACCCAGACTACGTAGACCGGATGACACCATATCCCGTATTTCCGTATGAGAATTCTGGCTCAGTTCCAACATTTTGTTGAATGACCGCTCTCTGAAAGAGTCATGATTCAAACCCATAATAGCAATACCAGCCGTTGCTTCCGACCGTATAGCCGGATCGGAATCTTCCAACAGAGAAACCATTAAATCAAAAGTCGTGCTGCCGAATTTTAGATATTTCGACGCGATCATACCGGTTTCCCCCAAAGCCGCCATGCGTATTTCTGACTCATCATCTTGGAGGAGGGGTATTAAGGCAGCAAAAGCTTCATCTGCTGACTGAGGACGATCATAACCCGTTTTTCCGACAGCCGTTATCGCCTGTAAACGGCTTTTCATATCCAGCGTTTGATCTCCTGCCCGCTCTAACAAAGCTCCAAAAGTCCAGCCAAAGAAATCATCCTCTTCCACCTGTACCGGCAGTAATATCTGTGTATGAAATCCCTCATGAAGCCGCTCATGAAACCCTTGGGCATTAGAAAAATGATGTTTTACAGATGGCGAGGCAGATGCCGCCGTTGTAATGAGCGATGTGGCTAGCAAAAACGCCGTTGTCAGGGCAAAAGTGCCCGTTAAATTTTTTCTGAAACCTGATTTTTTCATGATCTGTTTCCTCTCCCTGATTTTATTTTTTTATAGTTTAAGAAAAAATTTGCCATGTTATACGGGTCGCTACAAGCTTTTTTAATGTTTGATTGAAGGTTTGACGCTAGAGCGAATAGCCCCTATTTATAAACTATGCAAACCCCAGAATTAAAAAATATGGAATCACAGAGTAGCACACCAGCTTACATGGCCGGCCTTAATCCCGCCCAGCAGGAGGCTGTCGAAACCCTTGACGGCCCGCTTCTGGTTTTGGCCGGGGCCGGAACAGGAAAAACACGGGTTCTAACAACGCGTCTGGCTCACATATTACAGACAAGCCGGGCTTTTCCCGGTGAAATTCTTGCCGTTACCTTTACCAATAAGGCGGCGCAAGAAATGAAAACACGTGTCAGCCAGATATTAGACGGACAGCCCGTAGAAGGTTGGTGGTTGGGTACTTTTCATGCCCTCGCGGCGCGTATGTTACGGCGGCACGCTAATCTTGTCGGTCTTGAGTCCGGCTTTACCATTATCGACCCGGATGATCAGGTGCGCCTCCTGAAACAAATTATGGAATCACGGAATATCGACACTAAAAAATGGAAACCAAAAGCGATGGTTTCCATTATTAATAGCTGGAAAGATAAGGCGCGGCTTCCCGGTGATATAGCTGCAAATGATGGTGGTGATGCGGCGGGCGGGCAAATGCTGACTCTTTACCGGCAATATCAGGATCGTTTGAAAACAGTCAATGCCTGCGATTTTGGCGACCTATTAATGCATATGATCACGATTTTCCGTGACCCCCAAAACGCAACCATTCTGGCCGATTATCACCGCCGTTTCAAATATATTCTGGTTGATGAATATCAGGATACCAACGTCGCACAATATATGTGGTTGCGGCTTTTGGCACAGGGTACAGGCAATATATGCTGTGTTGGTGATGACGATCAGTCCATTTATGGCTGGCGCGGCGCCGAAGTTGGCAATATTTTACGATTTGAAAAAGACTTCCCCGGCGCAAAAATTGTACGGCTGGAACAGAATTATCGTTCTACCGGTCATATACTCGGTGCGGCAGATGGTGTCATCAGCCATAATGCGGATCGTCTGGGTAAAACATTATGGTCCGATGCTGTGCAGGGAGAAAAGGTTGTTGTGCGCGGTTTATGGGACGGCGGGGCTGAAGCCCGATGGGTCGGAGAAACCATAGAAGAGCTTCAAAAAAAACAATGGGCCTTAAATCGCATGGCTATTCTGGTGCGGGCCGGTTTTCAAATGCGGGAATTTGAAGAACGCTTTATACAGCTTGGCCTTCCCTACCGTGTTATTGGGGGCCCGCGTTTTTATGAGCGTCAGGAAATTCGAGATGCTCTAGCTTATTTGCGTTTTATTGTACAACCTGCTGATGATCTGGCGCTGGAGCGTATTATTAATACGCCGAAAAGGAGCATTGGCGGCACAACCGTTAAAACACTGTACGCGTACGCCCGCTCAAAAGGTACAAACCTGCATGTTGCTATAGCAGATCTACTGGAAACGGATGAATTACGGCCAAAAATGCGCACGGTATTACAAAACCTTATGAATGATTTTGCGCGATGGCGTTCCCTTCTTGAGACAACAAAACATACGGAGCTGGCCGCCATGGTTCTGGATGAATCCGGCTATGCACAGATGTGGAAAGACGATAAGGCGCCTGATGCGCCGGGGCGTCTTGAAAACCTGAAAGAATTTGTAGCGGGAACAGAAGATTACGAATCCCTGCCCGCTTTTCTGGAACATGTGGCGTTGGTCATGGAAAACCAGGATAAAAAACAAGGCGAAGCTGTTTCTTTAATGACCCTGCACGGCGCCAAGGGGCTTGAATTTGATGCTATTTTCCTCCCCGGTTGGGAAGAAGGTCTGTTTCCATCCCAACGAACAATGGATGAACAGGGTATCAAGGGTCTGGAAGAAGAACGCAGGCTGGCTTATGTGGGCTTAACCCGTGCACGACAACGGGCCTACGTGTCTTTTGTAGCAAACAGACGCATGTACGGGAACTGGATCAATGCTATTCCCTCACGCTTTGTAGATGAATTACCAGCGGATCACGCTGAAATACAAGCAGATAGCGGGTTGTATAAGGGTCGCTCCACGCATTGGGACTCAAGCGGTAGTATGGGGGACTCAAGCGGTAGCGTAGGAAATTCAAGCGGTAGCGCGATAAAAACAACCGAGCGTAAACTCTCCTCCGAAAGCAGCGCGGCTTTTGGTCGCGGGGATCGTGTGTTTCACGATAAATTCGGCCATGGTACGATTATTAATATTGATCATAACAAACTTGATATTCAATTCGATCAAAGTGGCCAGAAACGTGTCATAGATAGTTTTGTAGAAAAAGAAGATGAATGACAAAACCCGCCGTTTCGGAAATAAAAAGCGTGCATAAAGACAGTAAATTTTGTATGTGCTATAAGAATTAAAATGTTTTAACAGGGATAGGACGGTTCATATGCGTACCCGTTTTTTTACGGCCTTTATCATAGCTGTCGTTTTCGCAAGCTTTCCGGGAAAAGAACCCGCATGGGCTGAGTCCGGGCGCACGGTCAGTATTGCAGCCGTCGTTAACGATAAGGCCGTTTCTGCCGCGGATGTTGAAGACCGTATGGCCCTTGTTATGACCTCTTCCGGCATGCCCAACACCAAGGATATGAGGGAACGACTTCGCCCCCAGATTATTGCGGCCCTCATTGAAGAACAATTAAAGCTTCAGGAGGCCGCCCGGCTGGAAATTGTCGTCACACAGGCTGATATTGATGAAGGCTTTGCTGTAATTGCCGGACAAAATGGCCTCACAGGATCACAGTTTGCCTCTCTTTTACAAAAGGAAAAGGTGTCTCCGCATACGCTTCAGGAACAGATAAAAGCACAAATGGCGTGGTCTGCTGTAATCCAGAAACGTTTGAGGCCGCAAGTCTCAATCACTGACAATGAGGTTGATGCCACATTGCAGCGTTTAAAAGCCAGCACAGGTAAAACGCAATATCTGGCATCGGAAATTTTTCTTCCCATTGAATCGCCGCGTAATGAAAATGACGTACGGCAATTATCAGACCGCATAACCCGGGAGCTAATTGAAGGCGGCGCCTCTTTTCAGCGACTGGCACAACAATTTTCTCAAGCCGCCGGGGCCTCCCGGGGCGGTGATATGGGCTGGGTACAGGAAGGCCAGTTATCTACTGAACTGGATGAGATACTATCAAAAATGAATGAGGGAGAATTAAGCCAGCCTATTCGTTCGCTCGCAGGGTATCATATTCTCTATCTGCGGAAAAAAAGCGCTATCTCCGCTGCCACTCTTCCTTCCCGTGAAGAAATTGGAACCCGCATGGGAATGGAGCGTCTTGACAGGCTACAACGCCGACACCTTCAAGACCTTAAGGCCTCAGCTTTTATTGAGCACCGTGTCTGATATAGATTCATTGCCCCCTTTACGGGAAGTCATAGCGACCCATGACTTGCGGGCTGAAAAAAAGCTGGGGCAAAATTTTTTGCTCGATCTGAATATTACGGATAAAATTGCAGCTGCGGCCGGCGATCTAAGCCATGCGACTGTTTTTGAAATTGGGCCGGGACCCGGTGGTTTAACACGCAGCCTTTTGAAGGCGGGTGCCGCCAAAGTAATTGCTGTCGAGTATGACAAGCGTGCCGTTGATGCCTTACAGGGCTTGGTTGAGGCCGCGTCGGGCCGGCTGGAGGTTATTCA
Source organism: Alphaproteobacteria bacterium (assembly GCA_021776075.1). Lineage (GTDB taxonomy): Bacteria > Pseudomonadota > Alphaproteobacteria > Micavibrionales > Micavibrionaceae > JAJFGQ01. The sequence goes on from JAJFGQ010000042.1 coordinate 32,108, forward strand.
TGGCGACGCACTGGATATAGACCTTTTGGCCCTTTTGATCCCCCCGACACAGGGGAACCATGTGCTTGTAGCCAATCTACCCTATAATATTGCCACGCCACTTCTGATCGGATGGTTGAAACAAATACGAAAAAATCCGGAGAGCTACCAAACCATGGTTCTGATGTTTCAGCGTGAAGTGGCCGAGCGGTTAGTTGCCGTTCCGGGAACAAAGGCCTATGGCCGCCTGTCCATAATAACGCAATGGCTATGCACCGCAAAACGGCAATTTAATTTACCGCCCGGTGCCTTTACGCCGCCGCCAAAGGTTTCCTCCAGTGTTGTGCGATTTACGCCCAAAACATTACCCGATAATGCGCCGTCTTTTGACGCAATAGGTCGCCTTACGGCAGCCGCCTTCGGACAGCGGCGAAAAATGCTCAGATCCAGCCTGAAAGACTACGCGGATATCATGGAGAAAACCGATATTGATCCCACCTTGCGGGCCGAAAATCTGTCTGTCGATGATTTTGTACGTCTGGCTGATCATTGATTAGGCATAAACCGCATGTTCCATACCAAAAAAACTTGCATTATAGGCTCTTTTTGTTGTATTATTTTCATAATCTATGTTAAATAAATAGTGGGAACAATGTCAGAAGAAAAAGAAATCAAAGACGTAAAATCCGACAAAAAGAAGATTGATCCTAGCTCTCTCATCCGTGCTTTGGCTTTGCGTGTGCAGGAAGAAACCAGTCCCGATCTGTCTCCAAAATATATTGGTAAACGCGGGAATGGCGATCGGGATAATCTAGATAATGGAATAATCTGCCGTGCCGGCGCTTATTACCGTCTGGCCGAAGATGTCAGCACGGGAAATCGTGTCCTTCTATGTAGTTCTACATATAGCAATCTGGTTGGCGCGCGTGACGAAGATGGCAACATTCGTTTAAAAGATCCTGAAAAAATTGCCGAAAAAATTATCGCTGTATCGGCTTTTTGTCCTGTTCTTGTTCAGGATGAAGGTGGAATCAAAGGAAGCCGTCCCATGAAGGGCCGTAAATTCCGCCATGCCATGAATATTCATGAGGCAGAGAATCAAGAAAAGGGTCAAAACAGCCTGAATATATATCCTTCTGATATTACGACCTTGTTGTCTCAAAACAAGACAGACGAAGGCACAGAAAATAAAAAAACACTGCGAAGAATCATTCTACCAAGCGATAAAGTCTCTTACGGGTTTTATGAGCAGGAAGACGGAAAATGGCTTATACGGCGCCACATTAACACAGAAGAAGAATTGAAAAAGAAAAGTGAGGTCTTTGTTTATGTTGATGAGCAAGCACCGGACGGTCCGCTGGATCAGGCTGTATCGATGGGGGAACAAATAGGGATTTATGACTCTTTGCCGGAAGCCTATGCCCATATGGTTGTTGAGTCGAAAAAAGGACAGACCGCATAGAGCATGGTCACGCAACGTTAACCCTGAAAGAAATGGCCAAAAGCCCGGTAACAACGATCAAACGCAAGACCTTTGGTTCTATCGTTTCCTATTTTAAGGACGGTAAATATAAGGAACTTTTTCTGGCCGGTGCTTTAACGGCCGCCTCAACAGCTGTGTTGGGGCCATTAAAGCATGCTAAATGGCTGGTCGCAGCCAAAACTTTCGTAGGGGCTTTGGTTGGCATGCGGGCCGGGAAGACCTTGGAAGGCGGATACGATAATGTTTACGATAAGACCGGGGGGGCGATCAAACGCCACATTAACTCCGGAAAAAAGAAAAAAGCGAAGGAAAAGAAAAATCAGCCTTTTGTGGACGTAAAGGACTATTACACTCTGGATACCGAAGCCAATAAGGCAAGTCTAAATTCACGTCTTGACCCTCAGGAAGCGCCTGAACTGCGTTTATTAACGCAGGAGGAATCCGATATGAATTATGATGATGGCAAAACAGTTGATGCCGAAACGGACGCCTGGCTTGAGGAGTCTATTGTACGTTCTTTAAGCCAGCCACAACCCTCACACGGCTTTCCCATCAATGATTCCATGATGAGTTTTTATCATCTCAAAAGCGGCTTGGTGTTACTAACGCACTTTAATGAAGCTGCAAAAAACACAACGGTTTATGCTTTACACAGGCCGGAACTTGCCCTTGGTGATGACAGCCCCTTGTCAAAATTTTCCATTAGAAAGATGAAAGAATCCGGTATCGTCAAAATAGAACAAAAAGTTCACTTGCCTGCTGACAAAAATGGAAAATCAAAAGAGGTACTGGGCCAGATTTTTAACGAAGAATTTATTGAAAAAACGAAAGAAAGAATAGGACTCGCAGAAGAAAAAGAAGAGGGCGGTGAAAACCATAAAATGAAAACCATGATAGAGGAAGAGTTTGGAGCCGAAATCTCTGGACTCCTCGATTCTAAGGACAATATGACGGCCCCGACAAAAGAAGAAAAAAAGCAGACGTTACAGCATATTCACTGGTTGTTTAATACCAGACTCGCCCCGAATACCGAAAAACACGAGAGGGCCGATGCCTTGGCACATGTTGCAAAAACGCAGTCACCTTGGGCTGGTACAGCGTGGGATGAAGAAGATAAGGAAGATGAAGCAACAAAAGCCATGACAGAAGAAGAAAAACTAATTGCCCGGCTCACAAAAAGCTTTGAAGGCATGGAGATTCCTCCGTTGCGCCCGGCTATCTCCTCGTTATCCCTGACGCAGGATTAAAGCGTATTTTTTAAATTTTTGACAAAACCGGAAAGGCCGCCAATACGGCGCCGTTTCAGGCGCTCCGCGTTCAAGATGGTCTGGGCCTCTTCCGTTGCCTTGTCAATATCCTGATTAATCAGAACATAATCATATTCGGAATAATGGCTTATTTCATCGGCTGCTTTTGAAAGGCGTTTACGAATAACGTCTTCTGAATCCTGCCCCCGGTCATGAAGACGCCGCTCCAGTTCTTCTGCCGAAGGCGGGAGAATAAAAACGGTAACAAGATCATTCCGTGAAATATCAGCCAGTTGCTGTGTACCCTGCCAATCAATATCAAAGATAACATCGCGGCCGGCGGCTAAGGACTCCTCCACGGGTGCGCGCGGTGTACCGTAAAAATGACCAAACACTTTGGCATATTCAAGCATATCCCCCTTTTCCATGATGGCGTTAAATTCCGGTTCATCTACAAAATGATAATCCCTTCCGGGAATTTCACCGGGGCGACAGGGGCGCGTTGTTATTGATGTCGACACATCAAGATTACTGTTACTTTTTAATAAGGCTCTTGTAATCGTTGTTTTTCCTGCGCCAGATGGGGACGACAAAACATACATCAAACCGCGGCGTTGAAGGGCAGAAGAAGATAATGTAGAGATATCCTGTTTCATGGGGGAAAGTATGGCCGATTTAGAAGAAATGAACAAGACACGTCACATATTGATTACAGGTGCTTCCAGCGGTCTTGGCAAAGCACTGGCTTATTCTTATGCCACGCCGGAAACCGTCCTGTTTCTTGGTGGACGAAATCAGAAACGGTTGGAGGAAACAGCTTCTTTGTGCCGGAAAAAAGGAGCTCTCGTTCATAGTAAAGCGCTTGATGTAACGGATAAAAACTCTATGCAACGCTGGATTATTGATGCGGACACAAAATCCCCGCTTGATCTTGTCATCGCTAATGCCGGTGTATCAGGTGGAACGGGTGACGGCAAAAGCGGAGAAAACAGCAATCAGGCACAGCATATTTTTGATGTAAACGTCATGGGCGTTTTAAATACAGTGAATCCGGTTTTGCCCCGTATGCGGGAACGGGATAAAGGGCAAATTGCAATTATGAGTTCCCTTGTTTCCTTTTGTGGCTGGCCGGGCGCTCCATCCTACAGTGCCTCCAAGGGCGCTGTTCGTTTTTATGGGGAGGCCTTACACGGCTCCCTGATGAGCACGGGCGTTAAAATCAGCGTGATTTGCCCCGGCTTTATTGAAACACCCATGACCGCTGTGAATAACTATCCTATGCCTTTTGTAATGACAGCAGATAAAGCCGCTGACCTTATTATCAGGCAGCTACAAAAAAACAAAGCGCGCATAGCCTTCCCGTTTCCCGTTTATTGGTGTGCAGGATTTCTGGGCATATTGCCACCATCAATTAGTCTGCGCCTGTTGCATAAACTGCCGGCAAAACCGGAAAACAAATCCACAATAGATTAAGGGATAAAGCCGGAAAACAACAGGAATACCCTTGCATTCTCTCCGGGAAGACCTATAAATCCTTGCTTAAGCAAAGAACAGCTAGCCAAGATGTTGTAAAATGGACACTAAAAAAATTGAGCGCAATGTAGAGATGGCCACTCATTTATTGAAGGCCTTAGCGAACGGCAAGCGCCTAATGGTCATGTGCGCCTTACACAAAGGAGAAAAAAGTGTGGGGGAGCTCAGTGAAATCGTAAACTTAAGCCAATCCGCTTTATCCCAACATTTGGCCCGTCTGCGCCGGGACAACCTTGTTCATACCAGACGGGAAGCCCAGACCATTTATTACTCGATAAGCGACAGGGCGACTGAGTCCGTTCTTCATTGCCTTTGCGGTATTTTTGGAAAAGATTAAAAGTCCAGGCCTTCAACAACCTCGTCTACGGACAGAGTCTCCAGCTCTTTTCTTTGTAAGAATGATACATTTTGTCCCTTTGGCAAATGTCTTGCCGGATTACTATGTTGCGAGAACAACACCGTGCAAGGGCATTTTGTCGGCGCAATGAGATGCATGGGGCCGGTATCATTTCCTACCGCAAAATCAGCCTGCTGTGCCAGAATCACAATATCAGATAGACTCGTTTGACCGCTTAAATTGATACAGCCTGACTCTTTTTTCTCAATAAAGGCGCATAAATCCGATTCCGTAGAGTCGCCTATGAGAACAGGATGTATCCCCCGTTTACAAAGCTCATGAGCTAAATCTCCATAACATGCCGCCGGCCACCGTTTTTCCAGCCGCTCCGGTGAAGAACCGGGAACAAGCAGAGCATAGGGGCGCTTTAAATGAAAGCGGGCCGTATCACCTTTAATCCAGTTCAAGTCATCAATGTCTATATTATGAATGCCCGCCAGCGCCAAGGTTTGAACATGACCGTAAAAAGCCAGCCCGTCCGTACGTGTCTGTGAAACATTCCGATGTGAAGCACCCTTCGCTATTCCATTCCACTCCGGACACGTACGCTTCTTGAACAAGCGAAAATAAAATGACGTACGGTCATTGTTTTGTAGATCATAAACCCGGTTAAAATTTGCCCTGTTCATTTTTTTTTGCAGATCGCGCCAGCCTTTAAAATCGTACCATTTTGGTTTGTCATCTATCCAGACATGGTTGAAATAACCGCACTCTTCGCCAAAAGACTTGAAAGATTTTGTAGTGAGTAATGTAATATCGGCCTTTGCATGATGACGGCGAATGGCCGCCATGGGGCCAAGGGCTTGAACAAAGTCACCTAAAGCACCCAGCTTTATAACCAGTATTTTCTCCGTAGACATCTATTCTGCTGCAGCGTCGAGGTTCAGAGAAGAGGATGCGCCTTCTTTACGCAGCAAACCCTTGGAAAATCGCTTTTCTTCCAGAAGTTCGGCGTAAATATTCAGGGTTTCATCCGCCATTTTTTCCCGTGTGAAATGATGAGCGACATGCGACATCGCTCTTGTCGCCAGTATAGCCCGTTGTGCCGGGGCCAGCGACAAAGCTTCCGTTAAGGCACGGCTTAACGCCGGCGCATCACCGGGAGGGACAAGCCAGCCCGTTTCACCCCGAACAATTGTTTCCTGTGCCCCACCATGGTCTGTGGCAATAACCGGACGACCCATGGCCTGCGCTTCGACCGGCACACGACCGAAACCCTCCGGGTCCGTCGACGCAGAGACAACGGCTGTGGCCAGCATATACGCAGCAGGCATATCATGGCAGTGGTCTACAATCCGCACCTGTCCCTCGAGACCCTTTTCTTTTATACTTTCTTCCAGTTCCTGCCGATAAGCCGTACGTCCCTGATCCGCGCCGATTAAAACACAAAAAATATCAGGACGGTGTAAGCGTGTTAAGGCCTCAACAAGAACATGATGGCCCTTCCACCGGGTAAGACGTCCCGGCATCATAATAATGCTCGCACCATCCGGAAGCCGCCATTCCCGTGACAATGTAATCATGCGTTCCGGTGTCACAGCCGTAGGGTGGAATTTTTCCAGAGCTATACCGCGATGGACGACCCTGATCTTATAAGACTCTACGTTATAATTTCTGCCGAGATAGTCCGCGACAAAACGGGAAATCGCAATAATCCTCTCCCCCCGGGCAATGGAAGAATTATAGAATTTTTTTGTACTGTTATGAAAGTTATAGGGTGCATGGCAGGTTGTCACAAAACGAGCCTCTGTTCCCCGACAGGCTTGCCAGGCGCTCCATGCCGGCGCACGGCTACGCGCATGAACAATATCAACATTATAGCGGCGGATTAACTGCCTTAAACGGCTGATATTGCGCATCATAACAACAGGGTTTTTACTATGAACCGGTAAATCAATATGAAGGCCGCCCGCCCGGGCAATATCATGAACACGCGCACCACCATGAGACACAACAATAGCCTGTACGCCGGCTTTAACAAGCTCTGCCGCTATATCAACACAACCCTGCTCTGCACCACCGGGACCGAGTTCCGGCAAAACCTGCATAACAACCGGTATTTTGCTGCCTTGTTGTTCTTTATTCATTGCTACTCCTGTGCTACGGGCACATTACACGAACTTCATGGCGGCATACTACTTTATTTTAAGCCCGTTATCCTTTAAAACAGAGGAAATAAAATAAAGGAAATCCTAATGATGTGTTTTAGATATCTTTTGGTCCTGATGATGGTGTTGTTTTTTGCAGCCTCTCCGGTTTTGGCTGCTGATGATGCCTCTATTCATAAATGGAAAATGGCAACAAGCTGGCCGGGCGGGCCTTTTTTCGAACAGGCCGAACATTTTGCCAAAAGGGTTAACGAACTGACAGAAGGGCGTGTACAAATCACGGTTTTTGCGGGCGGGGCGCTTGGTAACCCGCTAAAGGTTTCAGAGACTGTTAAAAACGGCGTAGCAGAAAGCGGCCACACCTGGGCACCCTATGACTGGGGAAAAGACAAAACAACAATTCTATTTCCAAGCTGGGCGGGCGGGCCGGACTCCGAAGCCTTGATTCACTGGCTCTATGAAGGTGGCGGCACGGCATTATTACAAGAATACCGGATGGATAAATTCGGCGTCATTTCCTTTCCCGCGATAGTCATTCCGGCTGAAATATTTTTACATTCAAAAAAACCTGTCAAAACGCTGGAAGATTTTAAGGGTCTGAAAATCCGTACAACAGGGGCCTGGATAGAGATCGTGGAAAAATTAGGGGCCTCTCCCGTAACGGCATCGGGCGCAGAAGTTTACCAGATGCTGGAACGCGGAGTCATTGACGCTACAGAATGGGCTTCTCCCTCCGGTAACTTGCCAATAGGATTTCATAAAATTGCACCCTATATCATCATTCCCGGCATTCACCAGCCTGCGAATATGCTCGAAGTTATTGTGAATCCGCGCGCATGGGGTAAATTATCTGCCCATGACAAATTGATGATTGAACTAGCCGCAAAGCTGAGCGTTTTTGAGGTTTGGATGCAATCCGGAAAAGACGATATGAAAGCCATGGAACAGTTTACAGCCAACGGCAATATAATTATTGAACTGGACCAGTCCGTCATAGATAAATCCCGCTTTTTGGCAGAAGAATGGGCCATAAAGCAAGCAACAACGAATGAATGGTTCGCCCGCGTCTGGGAAAGCCAGAAAGCGTTTATGGCAGACTGGAAAAAGGCGGAACGATACCGGTGATCAAAATCATCAATTTCATCGAAAAAATAACGGGGGCCGCCGGGCTGTTGGCGGCAGGACTGGTTTTGCCACTCATCCTGATCACCTGTTACGAGGTTTTTGCGCGTTATGTGTTCAATGTGCCGACGATCTGGGCTTATGAGCTAGGCTACATGCTAACCGGAGCCTATTTCCTGCTGGGATGTGCTTATACGCTGCGTGAACAAGGGCATATCCGCATTGATATTTTCTACAACCGTTTTCCTGTAAAGTTACAGGCGGTCATTAAGGTGCTGGGTTATTTATGTTTGTTTTTACCGTTAGCCTGGTGGTTGAGTAGCGCGCTTTTGCAATATGCTATCGAAGCGCATGAAAGCGGGGAGACATCGGGACAATCAGCCTGGAATCCGGTGATATGGCCGTTTCGTCTTGTTATATGGGCCGGGTTTTCGCTTCTGGCGTTACAGGCAACGGCGGAATTTATTAAATTTATTTACATCCTGATCGGCAAGCCTTTATCCGGCAGCTCTCACGAAACAGAACAGGCGGAGGTCTAGGCCGCATAATGGACGCGCTCTCCCTTCTCATGTTTCCGAGCCTCATTCTTCTGGTTTTGCTAGGCTTTCATGTGGGATTTGCCATGATGGGCGTCGCCTTTATCTTTGGGCTCTTCACTTTTGGCGATGCCGTCATTTACCAGTTTGTTGAAAAAATAGACTCCGTAGCGACTAGTTTTATTCTGGCCGCTGTGCCGCTCTTTATTTTTATGGGCGCGATGCTGGAACGCACGGGCATTGCGGCGCGCCTGTTTGAAGCCTTGCGCCTGTGGACCCATCGTTTGCCGGGCGGGCTGGCGATCGGCACAATTTTAATGTGCGTCATCTTTGCGGCCACGGCGGGCGTTGTCGGCGCAACAGAGGCGGTCGTCGGCTTGCTGGCCATCCCGGTGATGCTCAAATACGGCTACGATAAACGCCTGATTTCCGGCACGATTTGCGCCGGGGGGTCTCTTGGCACCGTTATACCGCCCTCCATCACGGTTATTATTCTGGGCCCGGTAGCCAATGTCCCTGTCGGTAATTTATTTGCCGGTATGATAGGGCCCGGGTTTCTGATGGCTTTATTTTACCTGCTTTATATTGTCATTCTGGCTACTCTCAGGCCGGATTTAGCACCGCGCCTTAAAAGCGATGAAATGAGCATATCTTTGGCTAAAAAATTACGTCTGACAGCAACAGCCCTGTTGCCGCCCCTCTTCCTGATTACGGCGGTTTTAGGCGCTATTATTTTCGGCGTGGCAGCACCGACGGAAGCCGCAGCCATGGGCGCTCTGGCAACTATCATTTTAGCCTGGGTCCATAAAGGTCTGAACAGGATTGTGTTAAAAGAGGCCCTGCTAAAAACGCTCAAAATCACCTGCATGATTTTACTGATTGTTCTGGGCGGCAATATGTTTGCCGGGGTTTTTATCGGCTCCGGCGGTCTGTCCATAACACAAGATTTACTCGGCGCCGGTGGATTGAATGCCCCTCTCGTTCTCTTTCTTATTTTGAGCGTGGCTTTTGTCATGGGATTTGTTCTCGACTGGATTTCTATTATTCTTATTATTATTCCCGTCGCCATGCCTCTTTTGCTGGGACTCGATGTCGATCCTCTCTGGTTTTGTATTTTATTCCTGATCGTTATTCAGACCAGCTACCTTACACCGCCCCTTGCTCCGGCTATTTTTTATCTGCGCGGTATTGCGCCAAAGGAAATTGAGCTAAGCGACATGTTTCGCGGCGTGATCCCTTTTATTGTCCTTCATTTTATTGTGATGGCTGTTATCATAGTCTTTCCGGCGCTGGTTGTCTGGCTGCCGGGGAAACTTTTAGGATAAAGCCATGGACGCACATTATCTGGAACGCGACAACAAGCCGAAGCTGGCTTATCGCTTTCTTCCCGCCGGAGAAAACACCACAAACCTTCCGACTGTAATGTTTTGCGGCGGGTTTCGTTCCGATATGGAGGGCACAAAGGCCATCGCGCTGGAACAAGCGTGCCGCGACCGGGGGCAGGGCTATCTGCGCTTTGATTACAGCGGTCACGGCCTTTCAGAAGGACGTTTTGAAGACGGCACGATCGGTTCATGGACAGAGGATGCTCTGGCTATCTTCGATGAGATTATCAAAGGCCCGGTTCTTCTGGTCGGATCATCCATGGGGGGGTGGATATCCCTGTTAATGGCACAGAAAAGGCCGGAGCGGGTTAAGGGTCTTGTCGGCATTGCGGCGGCACCGGATTTTACCCGTGAGTTTTCAAATATGGATCTGAATGAAACCCAAAAGACCCAAATGAAACAAGATGGCTATTTTCTATTGCCCAATGATTACGGCGACCCCTACATGATAACCCGGGCCTTGCTGGAAGATGGTGAGAAACACTGCCTGCTGGACAATGACATTCCCTTATCATCTGTTCCCATACGCCTTGTACAAGGGATGAAAGACCCTGCCGTACCATGGCAGATGGCCCATCGCATCAAAAATGCCGTCCCTTCCGGAGATGTCGAAGTCTTTCTGGTAGAGAGCGGCGATCACAGTCTGTCACGACCGGAAGATATAGATTTGATTGCTCAACAGATTAGCGCCCTATCCTAACCCAGATTATTTCCGCTTATACTTTGTTTGCGTTCCCTTCTGCGAGCCCTCCTTAAACTGGAACTTTCCGTCCGTTTTTTTACGGCCAAAACGTATCCCGGCACCGCTGAAAGGCCATATACCCAGAACCTTAAACAAACCCAATACAGTATATAAAATCAGGGCCGGCACCAATGTAACGATTAGCGCCGTCTGCCGTAATACAGGGTCAATGAAAGCGCCCCACATGACATTATCCAGATTTTGTTGCGCCCAGTTATAAGTTTCCGCGCCGTAATTAACCCAGATCCACCCCAAATCGCTGAACTCAAAAACGCCCTCCGCGTCTTCCACGCCATAAGCCATATATAAATCATGACCTATGGCCGCAAGAGGCGGCAAAGCCAACAAGAAACATAATAAAAGAATAGCGCGCATGAAAAAATCCTTTAGGAAGAAATCGTACGATTCCAAAGAATAGTTTAACAGCTTCCGGCACGATCCGCAAAGGAATGGGTTTTTGTTTTTATGGATTTGACAAGCAAATCTAAAAAAGTTTAATAGCTGTTAAGAGGAGAGCGTCAAAAATGGCCGTCAAAATTGCTGAATGCTATATTTATCCCTTAAAATCAGGCCGGGCTATGAGCGTCAATACTCTTGATGTCACAAACAGGGGACCTGTAAATGACAGGATATGGATGCTGGTCCGGGATCAGGATTCGGAAATGGGCAAGTTTATAACGCAACGCGATAAAGGCTGTGAAAAGCTGGCTCTTGTCAGCGCACACCCCGATGAAACGGGCGCTATTACATTTTCAACAGATGATGGCGGTGGCGAACTTTTTGTCGAGCAGGATCATTTACACCACTATAAGGGAACAGTCCGGATATGGCGTGATGAATGCGCAGCCATGGATGCCGGGGACAAAGCGGCTCAATGGTTTTCTCACTATTTAAACCAGCCATGCAGGCTTGTGAAAATACCGGATGATTTTATCCGCTCTACAGATTCAAATTATTCCAAACCAACAGATCAGGTGAGTTTTGCCGACGGGTTCCCTTTACTTGTAACAAACAACTCATCCTTACAAAAACTAAGCAAACATTTTACCCCTCACACAACAATTTCTATGGACAGATTTAGACCCAACATTGTTTTGGACGGAATCGGCGCTTTTGAAGAAGATATTATTCACGAAATCAAAATAGGGAATGTTGTTCTGGAGTTTGTCAAACCCTGCAACCGTTGCAAAATAACAACCATTGATCAAACAGAAGGTGTTTCTCCCTCAAATGAACCTTTAAAAGCTTTGGGGCAGGCCAGACGCGGCAAAGGCGGCGGCCTGCAAGGGGTGTTTTTCGGACAAAATGCAATCCCAAGGCACTTAGGAACAATCCATGCAGGTGATGGCGTTGAAATTATATCAAAGAAACCGCTGCACCCGGCTTTGGTCAATGCCGTTCTCCGACCTGATATATCGCCAGCCTAATCCAAAGACAATTTGAGAAAAGGCTGTTTTTCTTTCCGGGCATTTCCACATGCTAACTGGTATCCGGCAACGGCCGTTTTTATAAGCACCAAACCAATACCAAAACCAATCACAGAAGGCATTATTATTGACATAAACGGGGCCTTAGAAAACGCTGCGTACACATAACCGGCAGCCGTACCAAAAGCTATTGGTAACCTTATTGAAGACACTGTGTTATTACTCACAGGTTCTTCGGCAAATTTTTTAAATAATCCCAAAAGCCTCACTGGAAAACGTCCCTTTTTGTTTTCTGATCTTCTATATTGCCGAAATATTACAGTTATGTCAATAAACAATAAGGCTTTGGCCCCTCACCGACATAACATAGCGCGCTCAAACACAATTACGCCGCCTCTTCCGTGGCTTTTTTCATCAGATCTTTCAGCGCTTCAAAAGACGTGTTTTCTTCTACCTGAAGCGCTATCTTGTTAATTTGTTTGGATATTTTTTTGCCTTTTAAATACACGATAAATGAGCTTACAAAGAGAGCAGGCAGAAACAACCATGAAAAAACGATGCTATTCCGCAGAAACGTTTATTTTCCGGACCTTATTAATCCACTGACGGCACGGTTTTTCAACCAAACGGTAAGTCAGAAAAGAATAGCCCCACACAATAACCAGATAAGCCGCCGTTACCATCAAAGACAATCCCGGCACGTCCATATCAACAAAGCGCCCGGCAATCTTCTGTATGACGATGGCGACAAGGGCATGATTGAGATACAGGGAATAGCTGATCTCACCGGACAACAGAAAAAACCGCTTTTTTAACAAGGCAGACACCAAACCGCCTTCAAAAGCAAAACACACGATGGCCATACTGAAAAAGAGCGGAATAAAAATTTCATTTGTATTTTTATGGACGGTAATCAACCAGATAGATCCGATTACCAGAAAAATCTCAATGAATGACAGCATAAAACGAGATAATTTCTCAGGACGGGGCAAATGCACATAAACAGCATAGGCCAGCATACCCAGTGAAAAACCGTAAAAACAACGTAACCAGCCCCAGTCATACATCACAAGCGCCAGCTTTCCACCCGCGATCTGCTTTAAAAATATGAAAGACAAAATGCCAACACCCAGCGCAATAAAGATGAACGCGCTCCGGTGAAAACCCTGGCGCAATGCCATAAAAAGCAACAAAGCCGCGATAGCCAGATTACTGTAAAACTCCGCCGATATGGACCAGCTTGGTGTATTCCAGCTTAAGGAATCATAGACATTCAAGCTCTGAAGCAAAAAGATATTCTGCCAGAATGTCAGAAAATTATTGTCCTCAAAGGGCGGATTGTTAAAACTCACCCACCCTTTCTCATAAAGAAAAAATTTTAAAAATTCAAAAATCACGAACAAAAGCAACGTATAGAGATGAAGGGGATAGAGCCTTGCCACCCGCGCTTTTAGAAAGGGGCCGAACTTAAAACCGCCATTGTAAAAATAAGAATGGGACAGCACAAACCCCGACAATACGAAGAAAAAATCAACGAACAGCCATGAATGGTTTACAAACGCGCTGTCCGTCACCACGTTGCTAAATTTCAAATGGGAGAGCGCTACGCATAACGCCGCAATCCCGCGAAAAGAATCAAGAACGGAAAAGCGTACCTTACTCACGAAGCCTCCGGCCATCCGGCTTTTTGATAGGAAGAAGCGCGATCATCAAACCGAATAGACCCCACACCCCTTCTACATATTCCTTTCCAACAATGGTAAAATAACCGCTCATTTCAACAAAGCTTTCTCCTATAAAACGCGCACCCAGCCCTGTTAAAAGCCCGGTACCCACACCGGCCACACTCAACATCAAAAGAGTCGTATAAAAAAGAAGGAGCGGCAACAACCACAAGCCGGACGAAGCAACAGAGGAAAGCATAAACCCCGTTTCCGCGCGCCACCCTCTCTCAGGCAGCGTTTTCTGCAATAGTCCCGGTAAAATAATCATCAATATCCACACAATGGCAAAAAACACCGGGTACAGGATATCAATAAACGGATTAAGAAAGTTGTGAAAATTTATTTCGGACTGGTAATTATGCCGCGTTAAAATTTCAGGACCCTCAAATCCTATCAGGCGCTGACCCCAGCTTATCTCCTCTGCCGCAAACAAAAACCATAAAAAGGCCGGCAAAAACCATGATGTATGGATTCTAAATCCTTTGTAAAAAAACAGACACGCCGCTGCAAAACTGCACCAAAATGTAACCCATTCCAGAAAACCGTCTTCTTCTGTTGCTTTATCAAAAGCAAAACAAGAAACGAACCAAACAAGAAACAGAAGCAAACACAGAAAATTATATTTTAACAAACCCCTGTCCCATGACACGGACACAAAAGACAAAATAATAAAAACAGGAGCCAGAAAAAAAACGAAAAGAAATGCCGATTCTTTTATAACCAAAGGCAGAAATAACGGCGTCATCATCATGTGAAAATCATACCCGTATGACGTCGTCAGCCCGAAAAAAATGCAGGCAGAAGAAATAAGGGCCGCCACACAAACATAAAACAGAATATATTTAGTCATATAACCATTCCCATCAATAATCGGACGGTTTGTGGCTGTGGAAAAAATCGTAGCGCAGCGATCGGTGCCCGTATATGAGGCGTTGTGGTGTTACCCCACCGCAAGACGAATAAACGGGTATCCGAACGGCTTTTAACGCGCCATCCAAAGG
>JAJFGQ010000043.1 GCA_021776075.1 Alphaproteobacteria bacterium
TCAGCGCAGATCGTATCGCGTAAGCCCCGAAACCATGTGCTGGACATGTCTTTTCGCGCGCCCCAGTTGGCGGCTGTGTCTTCTTTTTGTGCGGCCAGAGTCATGTTGAAAATCCTCCCGTTTGTCTCAGCGCTTCGCCGAGCACCATCGCTGTTGCATTGATAATGTTCAGGGACCGTAGACCATTGTACATCGGAATGCCAATGCGACTGTCTGCCGCAGCAGCGACATGATCGGGAACACCTGCGCTTTCGCTTCCGGCGAGTAAAATATCACCGTCCTCAAATGTGAAATCCGTATAGGGCAGGGTGGCTTTTGTGGTCATGAGAATCAGGCGATTTGTCGTATGATAAGTCTCGGAAAAGGCTCTCCATGACTCGTGACGGATCAGATCAACAGACTCAATGTAATCCATGCCGCTGCGCCGGATCTTTTTATCCTCCCAGACGAAACCGCAGGGCTCTATAACATCCAGCCCCACACCAAGGCAGGCACACAAACGCATGGCAGCACCTGTGTTTTGCGGAATATCGGGTTGATAAAGAGCAATACGGATCATAATGGTTGGGATATAGCATTTATCATGTGCATGAAACAAATTAATGATTCCTGAGTCTGGATATGAGGTTTTGTATGAGGTATAAATCACGGGTATATGACTTTAGGAATAGAATCAAATGAGTACAGCAAATCAGACGGACGATGGCGAGACACGCCGCGATTTTCTTCATCTAACAGCGGGGGCTCTGGGTGCCGTCGGGGTCGGCGTTTTTGCGTGGCCCTTTATTGATTCATTGAATCCGGCAGCCGATACATTGGCGATGTCGACGATCGAAGTCGATTTAAGCCCTGTCGAAGAAGGGGAGTCGATTACGGTTGTGTGGCGCGGGAAGCCTGTTTTTATCCGTCACCGGACGCCAAAGGAAATTGAATCGGCGCAGAAAATAGCTGTGGCTGATTTGCGGGATTCAGAGGCCGATCAGGATCGCGTGCAAAAGGCGCAATGGCTGATTATGGTGGGTATATGCACCCATCTGGGTTGTGTACCGTTGGGGCAGAGAAAAACGGAGCCGAAGGGTGATTTTGGCGGCTGGTTCTGTCCCTGCCACGGATCGCATTACGATATATCAGGCCGTATTCGCAAAGGGCCGGCGCCGAAGAATCTGGCTGTGCCGCAATATAATTTTATAGATGATACGACTGTACGTATCGGGTAATTTCCAAAGAGTAGAACAAGAGTAGATAGAGGTAGATCATATGGGAAGCGGAGAGCGCGTGACTTTCAAAAACCCGGTTGTTAGCTGGATCGACGAACGGCTGCCGGTTTTTTCTTTGATGCATAAAGAATACA
Source organism: Alphaproteobacteria bacterium (assembly GCA_021776075.1). Lineage (GTDB taxonomy): Bacteria > Pseudomonadota > Alphaproteobacteria > Micavibrionales > Micavibrionaceae > JAJFGQ01. Next base: position 1,352 of record JAJFGQ010000043.1, read on the forward strand.
GGGCGTTTCCAACGCCGAAGAATTTCAATTATCTCTGGAATTTTGGCGCGATCGCTTCCGTGATGCTGATCTTGATGATTGTAACCGGTATTGTGCTGGCCATGCATTACACGCCGCACGCCGATATGGCTTTTGGCAGTGTCGAGCACATCATGCGCGACGTGAATTGGGGCTGGATGCTGCGTTACCTGCATATGAACGGCGCGGCGTTCTTTTTCGTGGCGGTCTATATTCATATGTTTCGTGGCATGTATTACGGTTCCTACAAGAAACCGCGGGAGTTATTGTGGATTCTGGGCGTTGTGATTTTTCTCCTGATGATGGCAACGGCTTTTATGGGCTATACGTTACCGTGGAGCCAAATGGGCGGCTGGGCGGCGACTGTGATTACCAACCTGTTTTCGGCTGTTCCTATTTTTGGCGATGACATTGTGTCTCTCCTGTGGGGTGGTTTCTCCGTCGATAACCCCACTTTGAACCGTTTCTTTTCCCTGCATTATGTGCTGCCCTTCGTGATTTTTGCTGTGGTCTTTCTGCATGTGTGGGCGTTGCATGTGTCGGGCTCGAATAACCCGCTGGGTATTGAGCCGAAAGGGCCGCAGGATACGCTGCCTTTCCATCCTTATTATACGATGAAGGATACATTCGGACTGGCTGTGTTTCTGTTGTTATATGTTGTGGTGACCTTCTGGTTCCCCAATATCTTTGCGCATCCGGACCACTTTGTTGAATATAACCCGTTACAGACCCCGCCACATATTGTGCCGGAGTGGTATTTCCTGCCGTTCTACGCGATTTTGCGGGCGATTACGTTTGATATCGCTATTCCGTTTGGGAATGTCCTGTTCCTGATTGCTGCTTTGGGGGCCACCTTATATGCGTATTTCAGTGCGGGCCGGGTCAGAAAATTTTTGTGGCTTTGCATTGTGGCCGATATTTTTGCGCTTGCGCTGCTGTCTTTTTCTCCCCATTTTGTTCTCGAAGCTAAACTGGGCGGTGTGATTGCCATGTTCGGTTCTGTGGGCTTGCTGGTTTTATTGCCGTGGCTGGATACGCACCCTGTGCGTAGTGCCCGTTTCAGGCCCCGGTACCGGTTTTTCCTGTGGCTGTTTGTGATCGCGACGATTGTTCTGGGTTATGTTGGTGCTCAATTGCCGGAGGGTATTTGGGTGAAGCTGGGGCAGCTTTGTACGGCTTATTATTTCGGCTTTTTCCTTGTTATTTTGCCCTGGCTGTCACGGACGGAAAAGGCTTTGCCTCTGCCCAAAAGCATCAGTGATGCCGTGTTGAAAGGCGTTGTTGTTCTTTTTGCCGTTATCTCTTTTTCTACGCCGGTTTTGGCAGAAGGGGGTGAGCATTCTCACGAAGCCCAGCATGTTGAATCGCAGGAATGGTCGTTCAGGGGGCCTTTTGGCACTTATGACCGGGAAGCTTTACGGCGCGGTTATACTGTTTATCAAAATGTTTGTTCGGCCTGTCATTCCATGAACCTTGTGTCTTACAGAAATCTGTCTGACCTGGGTTATTCACCGGAGCAAGTGAAGGCGATTGCGGCTGAATATAGTGTCATGGACGGGCCTGATGATGAGGGTGAAATGTTTGAAAGGCCGGCTTTGCCGCGTGATCCTTTTACTAACCCCTATCCGAATCGGAAAGCCGCAATATATGCCAATAATGGTTCCTATCCGCCGGATATGTCTTTGCTGGCCAAGGCACGTCATGGCGGGGCTGATTATATTTACGGCCTTTTGACCGGTTATGGCGATGCGCCACACGGCAAGGACCTGATGCAGGGGCAGTACTGGAATGCCGTTATGACGGGGAATGTTATTGCGATGGCACCGCCTTTGTCTGAAGGGATGGTTTCTTATGAAGACGGTTCGCCGGAAACGTTGGACCAATATGCCCGTGACGTTTCCCATTTTCTGACCTGGGCGGCAGAACCGCATATGGAAGCGCGTAAATATACGGGCGTGAAAGTCTTCATTTTCCTTCTTGTTTTTGCCATCGTTATGTATGGTGTGAAGAAGAAAACATGGGCTGATGTTCATTAGCATTTTGCCCAGAGCTTGTTAGTGGCGGGTTAAGATGACTTCTAATGCAAATGATATACGCCGTCAGGCGCGGGAGTTGTTGGTTAAGGCAAAGACATATGGTGTTCTGGCTTGGGTTTTTGCGTTGGCAGGGTTTGCTGTTTTTGTGGCTCTCTATATAAGACATCTGGATGGGCGCTTGCTGGAGGCTTTGGCAGACCCGGCGACCATTCTGATTGTTCTTGTCCCCTTTTTGCCTGCCATTGTTTTATCTTTTAAAGCTTCAAAGGCTCAGCGTTCTCTTCGGGATATGCATCATAAAGAAGATAAAAATTCTGGTGATAAAAGGGAGTCATGAAGGATACAAAACAGGAAATTCTTCATTTTTGGTTTGAAGAGATAGCACCGCAGCAATGGTTTCACGTTGATGAGCTGTTTGACAGGCAGGTTTTTGAGCTTTTTCAGGTCATCTATGGCATGGCAAAAGATACTCTTTGCGATCACTGGAAACAGGATGCGGAAGGCTGTGTGGCGCTTTGTCTTTTGCTGGACCAGTTCCCCCGTTGCATGTTTCGCGGTAAGCCGGAATCCTATGATACGGACGCCAAAGCTCTGTTGACGGCCAAGTACGCTGTTTCAAAAGGCTATGACCAACTATTGGCACCCATACAGCGCCATTTCATTTATAAGTGCTATGAACATAGTGAAAATCAAAACGATCAGAAAAAGTGCGTGGCGTTGTTTGAACAAATCAAAAGCGATGACCCTTTGGGCTATGAACATGCTTTGCGACAAAAGGATATTATAGAGAAATTTGGACGTTTTCCCCGCCGCAACATTATATTGGGACGGTCCAATACCCCGGAGGAAGAGGCGTTTTTGATTCAGAAGCAGTAGAGTCTTGCTTCAGGCCCTGTTACTATCAGTTGATTTTAAACTGATTTTAAAGCTGTTTGGGAGAAAGACTATTACACCAACTATGGTCCTTATTAATATTATCGGCGGTGTCAGCCTGATGCTCTGGAGCCTCAAGCTGGTACGCCTCGGTGTGACGCGGGCTTTTGGTGCTCAGTTACGGCAGGCTTTGTCGGCCAGTACGAGTAACCGGATTACGGCTTTGTTTTCCGGTGCGGCGATTACGGCTGTATTGCAGAGTTCTACCGCGACGGTCATGATTATTGCGTCCTTCGCTGGGCAGTCGATGGTCAGCACAAGCGCCGCACTCGCCCTGATTTTGGGCGCTGATGTGGGGACAACACTGGTGGCGCAGGCTCTCTCTTTTGACCTGTCATGGCTTTTTCCTGTGTTTTTGATCATTGGCGTCTCCCTGTTTTCCTTCAAGAAACTGACGAAAGCCAAGAATTTAGGCCGTGTTTTTATAGGGCTGGCCCTGGTTTTAATGTCATTGATGTGGATCAGGCAGTCCGCCGAGCCTTTGGCGCAATCGGAAACATTGCCGATTCTTTTGCAAACTCTTCAGAATGACCCGGTATTGGCTATTCTGGTGGCTGTTTTGATGACGTGGATGGCGCATTCGTCACTGGCGATTGTCTTGCTGCTGATGTCTTTGGTTGCGGCAGGAACGCTGCCCGTTCCCCTTGCTTTTATAATGGTGCTGGGTGCCAATCTGGGAGGGACGATCGCGCCGTTGCTGGCGACATGGCGTGATGCACCGGCGGCTGTACGTGTGCCGACGGGGAATGTGATTATGCGCCTGATTGGCGTGGCTTTGTTCTTACCCTTTATGGCGGTGATTGAACCATGGATGGTCCTGTTTTCCGAGGAACCGGCACGGCAGGTTGTTAACTTCCATATGGCCTTTAATATAACGCTGGCACTTTTGTTTCTGCCTCTGACGGGGGTAGTCGGGCGTGTCTGCCTGAAATGTTTCCCTGACCGGCATGATCCTGACGATCCGGCGCGGACTAAATATCTTAATGAAAACGAGATGGATACACCGGCCATTGCTCTGGTTTCGGCGGCTCGTGAAACGCTGCGTATGGCCGATGTTGTAGAAAGAATGCTGGAGGACACGCTCAAGGCTTTCAAGACGAATGATGAAAGTCTGGTCCATCGTATTCAGGAGAGAGATGATATAATCGATAGCCTCTACACAGCGATCAAGCATTATATGGCGCGTTTGACGCAGGAGGCCATGGATTCCAAAGATGCACAGCGCTATGTGCAGATATTGACTTTCTCGACAAATCTGGAGCATGCGGGTGATGTGATTGATAAAAACCTGATGCCGCTGGCTTTGAAGAAAATTCGTAATCAGGGACGTTTTTCACAGGAAGGATTCCGGGAGATTGAGAATATTCATTTTCTGGTTCTGGATAGCGTCCGGCTGGCCCAGAACGTCTTTATTTCCGGCGATGTTGATCTGGCCCGTAAGATTATCGAGGAAAAAGAAAAGATCAGAGCGGCGGAAATTGAAACCTCGGTCAGCCATATTGAACGGTTGCGGGAAGGCGTGCCGGAAACGATCGCAACGACGTCCCTGCATCTGGATATCATCCGCGATTACCGTCGTATCAACAGCTATATGTGTACGGTGGCTTATCCCTTGCTGGAGCAGGAAGGGCAGTTGCGTTCCTCCCGCCTGAAGAAAACAGACAAAAGCGCGCTGTAGTTTTTGCTACAGAGTATGTTTACGGACGTTATTTTTGGCGGCTTTCTTCTTTTTTCTGGATAGCTTATTTGTATTGGCCGCTTTGGGGCTGCCGGTGATGGAGGCTGTGTCCAACGGCAAATTATTTAGATTATGTCAATAAAATTCCCGCTTTAACTTTGAGGGATCATTGTGCCATGATGGGCGCGGCATTAAACCAAGGTGAGAAGGAGATAGGATCATGAGTAATCTGGCAGTTAAAGTGGAAGGGGATGCGGCGATGAATGACGCAAAGGCAATTTTGGAAGCGCTGGGACTGACTGAAGGCAAAATATCCGGCGGTGATCTTGATGTGTTTTCGCCGGTAAACGGTGAAAAACTGGCGGCGGTGAAGCAGGACAAAACGGGCGATATTGACGGCGTTGTTAATCGCTCAACAGCGGCTTTTAAGGCATGGCGTACGGTTCCGGCTCCGGTGCGGGGCGAGTTTGTGCGTCTGTTGGGCGAAGAATTACGAGCATCCAAGGACGATCTGGGCCGTCTTGTGACTCTGGAATGCGGCAAGATTTTGTCTGAAGGACTTGGCGAAGTGCAGGAAATGATCGATATTTGTGACTTTGCCGTGGGCCTGTCGCGCCAGCTTTATGGCCTGACGATCGCGTCAGAACGTCCCGGTCATCATATGCGGGAGACGTGGCAGCCTTTGGGGCCTGTGGGCGTTATTTCAGCGTTTAATTTCCCCGTGGCGGTCTGGGCGTGGAATGCGGCGCTGGCCTTTGTCTGCGGTGATCCGGTGATCTGGAAACCGTCGGAGAAAACACCGCTGACGGCTATGGCGTGCCAGATTATTGTCGAAAGGGCTGTTCAGAAATTCCGTTCTGCCGGGCATGATATTCCTGACGGCTTGTCCCAGATTGTTATCGGGGGCCGTGATGTGGGCGAAGCTTTGGTTGATAATACGAATGTGCCGCTCATCAGTGCCACCGGCAGCACGGCAATGGGGCGGGCTGTTAATCAGCGTGTAGCGGCTCGTTTGGGCCGTGCCTTGCTGGAACTGGGCGGTAATAATGCGATGATCGTCGCGCCGTCAGCCGATCTGGATATGGCTGTGCGGGCAATTGTGTTTGGCGCTGTGGGCACAGCCGGGCAGCGTTGCACATCTTTACGCCGTTTGATGATTCATGAAAGCGTGTATGACAGGCTGATGGAGCCTTTAACCAAGGCCTATCAATCCCTGCGCGTTGGTAATCCTCTGGAACCCGGTACGCTTGTGGGTCCGCTGATTGATCAGGGCTCTTTCGATGCTATGCAGGTGGCGTTGAAACAGGCTGAAGGAGAAGGCGGTCAAATTCTGGCTGGCGGAGAGCCGGTTACAGCGGGTGAACTGGCCGGCGGCGCTTATGTGCAGCCTGCGCTTGTCGCCATGCCGGGGCAGACCGATATTGTGACACATGAAACCTTTGCGCCGATCCTGTATGTCACGAAATTCAGTGATATGGATGATGTTATGGCGACGCATAATGCCGTGCCGCAGGGGCTTTCATCTTGCATTTTCACCACTGATATACGGGAAGCCGAAGGTTTCCTGTCTGTAGCGGGAAGCGATTGCGGGATTGCCAATGTTAATATCGGGCCAAGTGGCGCTGAAATTGGTGGCGCCTTTGGTGGAGAAAAAGACACAGGCGGCGGCCGGGAAAGCGGTTCGGACGCATGGAAATCCTATATGCGCCGTCAAACCCAGACAGTGAATTATTCAACTGAACTGCCTTTGGCGCAGGGCGTTGTGTTTGATTTGTAGCCATTTCTAAAAATGAATGAGTCCGCGCCCTATAGTCATTCTCATTAAGAATAAGACATCTTACTACTGCCGTCATTGCCTGAATTTGTGCAGCAAATCCGGGGAATGATGGTGGAGAGGGAGTCTTATTTAATTTAGCAATAGATTAAATTATGTAAATTTTTTAATCATAAGTTAATATATTAATGCGTACAATAAAGATAGTAATATTGTAGTTTCTCCTCACACAAAACTATGGGCTTAACGCCTTTTTTCAACCGCTTACACCAGGCGGTTGATTTTTTTTGTGGACGTTAAAATTTTGTAAACCATGATCTGAGAGAATGACATTATGCGTGGTGATCTTTTATCGTTTACGAAGACGGTGCGGGCCTGATGATGCTTTCATAAAAAGCATCGTGTTTTTTGTGGCCGATCCCAAAAAGTGAACCATGTTATATTATTGATGCAACCTACAAACACACAGGGGTCTACTAATGTCAGCTGTTCAAGGACATATTTCAACAAAACCGGGACATTTGGAAGCATTGCGTGCAAAACATGCAACGTTATCCGAGAAGATTGAAGAAGAAGAAAAAAATCCTTTTCACAGAATGTCGCATCTCAGGCGTTTGAAGGCGGAACGGCTTCAACTCAAAGATAATATTGAAGGGAAGCTCAACGGTTCTTCGTGAGAGTTTTATATATAGATATGATAGCGTAAAAAAACGGCCCTGTTTTGGGGCCGTTTTTAATTGTCGACGGTTTGAGTCCTGACCCTAGTTGGAGTCTGACTGTTTTCCCGTACTCATAAAGTTGGAAAAATCAAAACCGCTATTATCGTCCGCACTTTCCTGTTTTTCCTGATTGGCCAGTATTTTTTCTTTTTGGGCTTTGATTTCATCAGGATCTTTGCCTTGCGCTCTTAAGCCTTTGTTTGATGCGGCTTCCAGTTCTGCATAAGTGCAGAGCCCCAGATCAACCGGGTGGCGCGGTTTGATACTGGAAGAATTAGGGTGTGTTCTGTCGCGTACATTGTTAATTGTCGGTTTGGTTGTACCGATCAGTTTGCAAACTTGTGCATCGGACAGTTCCGGATGATGTTTCAGAAGATAGGATATGGCATCCGGTTTGTCGCCGCGTTTAGATACAGGCGTGTATTTTGGTCCCTTAGCGCGCATTTTGACGGCGGGCAGGTCGTTTTTTGCCATTTTCATGTTGTGGAAAGGGTCCGCTATGGCTTTGTCCAGTTCATCCTGCGCTAATTCACCATGTTCAACGGGGCTGCGGCCCACAATACCACGCCCGACTTCTTCATCGGCCAAAGCCTGTACTTCAATCGCATGAAGGTTTGTGAATTCGCCAATTTGTTCAAAAGTCAGAGCCGTGTTCTCAACCAGCCATACGGCTGTGGCTTTTGGCATCAAAAGTCCTGTTGTTTCAAGTTTTTTTGCAGCCATGTTTATCTCCTTCAGTATAAAAAAATGTAATTCCCTCTTGGCCGATCCTCTTATCCGTGGATCAACGGTCGAAGCTTATCTAAGCTGTCAGGAATAGCGGGGAATATACAGCTTTCCCTAGGAAAAGCCAGAAAAATTTTGATCGGATTATAGAATCTTAAGAATAAGCTTCCCGATATGATCGCCTTTTTCGAGGGCTTGGTGAGCCTCGGATGCCTGAGCGAGAGAAAAAGTCTTGAAAATAACAGGCATGATTTGTCCGGATTCGATCAGGGGCCAGATATGTTCCTTGATCTCCTGCGCCAGAGCTTCTTTTTCTGCAACAGGACGCGGACGTAGGGTTGAACCGGTCAGGGTCAGGCGCTTTTGCATGATTGTCTTGATGTCGATTTCGGCCCTGATGCCTTTCATAAAGGCAATGCTGACATGTCGTCCATCTTCGGCCAGTGCGTCTATATTGCGCGGCAGGTAATCGCCACCAATCATATCAAGGATTACATCAACACCTTTGCCCTCGGTAAAGTTTCGGGATTCTTCTACAAAATCCTGCGTTTTGTAGTTGATGGCGAGATCGGCTCCCAGTTCCTGACAGGCGCCGCATTTTTCATCTGATCCGGCTGTTGTGATGACGGTGGCACCCCATGCTTTTGCCATTTGAATCGCCGTGGTGCCGATACCGGATGCGCCGCCGTGAATTAACGCTGTTTCGCCATATTGCAAATGGCCGCGTTTGAACAAATTATTCCAGACTGTGAAAATCGTTTCCGGTAGAGCCGCCGCCTGTATCATATCCAGATTTTCAGGGATGGGCAGGCATTGCCCGGCAGGCGCAACGGCGTATTCTGCGTAGCCGCCACCAGCCAGAAGGGCGCAGATTTTTTCTCCTGATTCTACAATTTCTCCGGCAACTTCAAGGCCGGGAATGTCGGTTATGCCCGGCGGGGGCGGATATTTACCAAGGCGCTGGATAATATCGGGCCGATTAATTCCCGCCGCATAAACACGGATGAGGACTTCGCCCGTTGCCGGTACGGGGACGGGTCTGTCCGTGAGGCGTAGAATGCCGGACTCGATTTCAACGGCTTTCATCATTTGTTGCGTTTCATCTGTCATATGCGTAATCTTTAGTGCTTTTGTGCAGAAAAACAAGAGAAGGACATGCAAAATGTTTGATGAAGACCTTGAACCGCAAAAGGAAAAACCTAAACCGAAAAATCTTGAAAATATGTCGATTGATGAAATGGAAGCTTACATCGAGGATATGAAGACAGAGATTATCCGGGTTGAAGAAGAAATCGGAAGAAAGAAAACGCATATGGATGCGGCCTCTTCCGCCTTTAAATAGTGAACAGAAAAAGAGAGATTTATGCGTATAGAAGAATCCGTCAAGCTTGACTTCAAGGATGTATTAATCCGCCCCAAGCGCTCGACTTTGTCCAGCCGCAAAGAAGTTGATCTCAGGCGGCAGCTTGTTTGCAAATGGAGCGGTTTCGTTTTTGACGGTGTACCCGTTATTGCTGCCAACATGGATGGCGTGGGGACTATGGCTATGGCCCAAAGATTTGCCGGGATGGGCGATGGCCTGAGCGCCGCCCTGCATAAGCATTACCCTCTTGAAGACCTTTTGTCATTCTATGAGGAACAGGGTAATGAGCATGTCTGGTATAGCATCGGTGTAAGCGAAAAAGATGAAGAGAAACTAGAGGCTTTTCTGGAGAGTAAATTACAGAAGGATGGTCGGGGCATTGATAAGATATGTATTGATGTTGCCAATGGCTATTCCGAACCTTTTGTCGAGTTTGTGAAGAAGATTCGCGGTCGCTTGCCCGATGTAACAATCATGGCGGGGAACGTTGTAACGGGTGAGATGGCGGAGCAACTTATTCTGAACGGTGCCGACGTCGTGAAGGTCGGTATTGGACCGGGCAGTGTTTGCACAACGCGCAGAATGACAGGTGTCGGATATCCGCAATTATCCGCAATTATTGAATGTGCGGATGCGGCGCATGGTCTTAAGGGCCTTGTTTGTGCCGATGGCGGTTGCACTGTGCCGGGTGATCTTGCCAAGGCTTTCGGGGCCGGGGCGGATTTTGTGATGCTGGGCGGTATGTTGGCCGGGCATGATCAGTCTGAGTTTGATGTTTTCGAGGAAGACGATGGCCGTCAATATGTGTCTTTCTATGGCATGAGCAGCGCCGTCGCCATGGAAAAACATACCGGTGGCGTAGCAGAATACCGTGCCAGTGAAGGAAAATCCGTGAAAATACCTTATCGTGGCGATGTTGCAGACACCGTGCGGGGGATATTGGGTGGATTGCGCTCTGCTTGTACTTATGTCGGAGCTATTTCTCTGAAAGAACTGTCCAAGCGCACGACTTTTATCCGCGTCAGCCAGCAGTTAAATGTTGTTTTTGGCGATGATTAGCAGAAGCTGAGCAAGCTTTTCTTGCAGCGCCGCGTAACGCAAGTTATGGTGTATAGGTTTTTGGTTTTAGATGAAGAGGAATACAAGTTATGGGCGATGATGTTGAAAAGAGATTAAGTGAAGCGGCTGATACTTGTATCAAGTGCTATGATGCCTGGCAGAAAAACAAAAAAGAAGCATCGGCCCGCGAAGGTTTGATGGAATCTCTCCATGAACTGCGTAAGGCCGCCGCCCGTCTGGAAATTGATGTGGCGATCAGCGAACGCGATGAAATGACCCAAAAGCCTATTCCCATTCCGGCGCACCGTTCATCAAACCCGCATAGTGGCGATCAGGGCAGTGGCAATATCCGTGAAGATTTACCCCCTATTTCTCAGCAACGTTCCGGTGGCGGGGGAAAACCACCTCCGCGTCGTCGTCGTAGCAGCGGCGGTGGTGGTGGTGCAGGCGGTAACGGTGGTAACGCGAACAAATAGCGGATAATGACCGATTCTTCGTCTCAGTCAGATGAGGACTTCCTAAAGCGGCTAGATCCCGAACTTGAGTTTCTGGAGAAGTTTCGGCAAGAGAATTTGTCTGCTTATAAACTCCGGAAAAAAGCAGGTATTATCATTTGGTTGTTGGCAGTGCCAGCTATCGCTTATGGTGACTGGATTCTTAACGGGTGTGCTGTTGGTCATTGTGGAGAAACAGTCTCAACAACGGCAAAATACTGCGCCATTTTGATGGTGATTATTGGCTGGTTTGTGTCTTTACCGAAGAAACAATATACAAAGGCATATAAGATCCTGATTTTACCACGTATAGCAAAATTATTTGGTGATTTTTATTGATATGCCAAGGAACAAGTTTTTTGGCCATACGGTCTTGTTGACAGATACCTTCTCACTATCGGTTATCAAGGGGTTAAAAAAACAATCATCAGGTCTGAAGTCTGTTAATCTAGTCGATCCGGAATTTAAAAAAATGTATGACGTTTTTACCAATGATCAGGTTGAGGCGCGTTACCTGATTGATCCGATTATGATTGAGCGCTTAAAGGTTCTGGTTGATAGACATTCTTCCGATGGTATCTCGGTAGCTTATTATCAAGACAAGGTATTGATTTTGTTGCCTTCAAATAAAAACTTTTTTGAACCGGCCAATCTTTATACGAACTCTTTCGATCAGCAATCAATTCTCCGTATGAAAAAGGAACTTGATGGGGTTTTTTCTCTGATAGACTATTTGGAGTTATATTCAGCTGAGGAAGTTCATAAAGAGAAGGTTATGCCTCCTTCCTAGTCCTAATCCCAGTCATCCTTCATTTTTCTAATGGCGGCGTAGCGTGTGGCGGACCCGGCGCGGAGCATGGCGTTCGTCTTTTTCTCCGTGGCCAGAGAAACCGGCAAGGTGGGCTTGTCTTGAGCGCGCAGTTGCCGGACTTCATCCATGCGGGCTTTTAAATCCTCGTTATTCGGTTCGACGGTCAGGCAAAACTCACCGTTTTCTTCCGTATATTCATGGGCGCAATAGATCATCGTGTCATCGGGCAGAGCGCTGATTTTGGTCAGCGAGGCCCACATATCCTCCGGTGTGCCCTCAAACAGGCGGCCTGTGCTCATGGAAAACAGCGTGTCGCCGCAGAACAGGGCACGATCATCCTGAAACCAGAAGCATATATGCCCCATTGTATGGCCGTGTGTTTCCAGTATTTTCGTTTTTGAGTCGCCAATAGACACAATGTCGCTTTCTTTTGTACCGTGATCTATGCCGGGGATGCGATGCTTGTCGGCTGCCGGGCCAATAATGGTGCAGCCATAGCGCTTTTTTAGGGCTTGGTTCCCGCCGGTATGGTCCCCATGGTGGTGCGTATTCAGGATATAATCGAGTGTAAGGCCGCGTTCATCAAGCACGTGCTGTACGGGGGTTGCATCACCGGGGTCAACAATGGCGGTGGTTCCCGTTTCCGTATCTGTTAACAGATAGATATAATTATCTTCAAACGCCGGTATGAGCTCAATATTCAGCATGGTTTCGGGGCTTTTATGTTGTTTAATAGCGTATAGCATATTGTTTTTATTGCGTAATTCATAGTCTTTCAGTTTGTTTGTATGTTTATTCAGCTATTATTGTGATTTCCAGTTCGGCAACCATTTTCAGTGAGGGCCTTACGACAGGTAGATGATGCAAGGACTCGACGGGATCATTTTTTGCCATGGGAGATCTAAGAAATAATGTGACTGTTTCTTTTGTACGCTTACGTTTTTTCTGATCCAGAGCGATATAAAAATGCCTCAATTCATCAGAGACAAAAAAATAATCCCGGCCCGATCTGAATTGAAGATATATACCGTTATCCTTGAAAAATAATCCGACATCTAATTCCAGATCGTTCGTGTTATGAGTATCATTTTGCGGCACAATACCCATAAAAAGATGGCATAGATGTTGTTCATCATCACATGTTGCTGTGTATGTCCATCCATCAGGGGCCAGCTGTTTTATTTCTATGTCATAGGTTGCTGCCCGGATGATGTCGCTACGAGAACACAGTAAAAACAGAAATAAAAACAAGACAGGAAAAAAGGGTAATAGTCTCATCTTTAGGTCATCTCAATAGTGTAATTTCTGAAAGGCGAGCCCCATTATATATCTTGTTTTTCAGAGGGCAATGGAAAGTTGGCGCGTATTTCCTGCATTCCAGGATCAACGAAGGGTGCTTTCTTGTCAAAACCGGGATCTGGATTTTTCTTTGCTCCGGGCCGGTGCGGGTCAAATTTAGAGCTATTGGGAAAGCCTTGTTCTGGTACGCCTCGATCAGGAATATTCGTATTGGGAATCTTTCTTTCTGGCGGTGGAGATAGTTCTTCTTTATCGATTTTATCTGCAACAAGCTCCGTCCAGCAGCGGCAGCCAAAGGGTTCTCCGGGGTGGCCGTCTTCGGGTGCGGCTGTCTCCGACAGTCCGCCAGATATATGTTTTACCGGTCATGTTACTGCCCCTTCAATTTCTGTGAGATTTGTTTGTTCAGGGCTGCAAAAACGTCGTGATCTGGCGTGGCCCTAGATTTTTAAACACAGATTCATCCTTTGTTTCTTCGTCTGCATTCCAATGATCAGGCTCTTTTCTTGATGGCGGTTATTTTTTGGATATTCTTGAATAGTAAATATCCAAGAACGATTAAGGAGAGAGTCCCTTCCACAATATCCAACCAATCTGGTTTTAAAAGAACGCAGTAATATGTCAGCCCTCCTGTATTTACAACAAAACCAAGAACTAAAAAAAAACGAAGGCGACAAAGCCAGATAAGGTTTTTTTGATGAGGTTTTCGAACTTTATTTTTTTTCTGAATCATACTCAACGTTTTGACTTACATTTCTGTAGCTCTTTTCGAATTTCAGTGGCCTGTTTTTTATTTTTTTCAAGAACGGGCTTCAATTCTTTTTTAATCTTTTCTGCAATGGTTGCAATTTCTTTCTTAATTTTTACCTTACTCTGTTTTAGAAAAAAGTCTGTTTTCTCATCAGTTATAGAGTCGCCTATTTCTTCGAGAATTTTTCCAAAATTTGAACCAATACCAATACCTATTCCTGCACCTTTCATGGAACCACCTAACCCTTTAGTTGTTCCTAGGCCAGTTCCTATGATGCTACCAATAGCAGCTCCAGTTCGGCGCGCATTTTCTTTGTCTCTTTTTTCTTTTTCAATTTGAGATTCTATATCTTTGAATTTCTTCTCAAGTGATTTTAATTCTTCTTCGGCTCTTTCAAGATTTTGTTTAGCAATGAACAGTTTGGCGTCGGCATTAACCCGCGCTATTTCATCTTCTTCACAATTGCTCTTATTTTGCGCAACAAGCTCTGCCCAGCAGCGGCAGCCGAAAGGCTCGCCCGGGTGGCCGTCTTTCGGCGGGTTTGTCCAGAAGAAGCTTTTGCCTTCACGGCCAGCATGTTCGGAGCGTGTTCTGTTGTCACCGACGGTGCGCCAGATATATGTTTTACCGGTCATGTTACTGCCCCTTCAATTTCTGTGAGATTTGTTTATTCAGTTCGATTTTCATGATGGGTTCTCTTTGTTTGCATTTGCGTGTGGCACAAAAAAACACCCGCGAGACGGACTCGGGATGTTTATAAGATTATATTCCTATATTTTTATCGGTTTGTCAAGTGTTAGATGCAGGTTTTTTCTGTAATGCTTCTGTCAGGGAATGTTCGGCGCTGCCCGGTCTCATGGGTTGTTGCTGACTTTCATGGGGAGTCCAGCCGGTGAGGAAGATCATTTCGACTGTGGCCGGAATGCGTCCATCCGGTTCTGCAAACTGTTCCTGATAACGGCGGGCTGTTTCCGTTATAACGGCTTTTCCGATATATTTTTTGTTTGTACTTGCTACAATGTTGCTTTCACCCATGCCCCGCAAATCCTGTAGCAGTTTAAAAACATGCTCATAGGTGACGGTTATGGTGTCTGAATCCACAACGGGCAGGGCAAAGCCGGTTCGTTGCAGCAAGCCGCCCATTTGTTTTTTGTCGGCAAAGGGCGCAATGCGGGGGCTGACCCCGCCTTTGAGCGCCAGTTCCGCTTCCATCATCACGTGCCGTAGTTCATGGAGTGTATCGCCGCCGGGTAACACGGCCAGAAACAGGCCGTCCGGTTTTAAAACGCGGTGAATGTGGGTCAGGGCACCGGGAACGTCGTTGACGCTATGCAGGGTCATAAGGCTGATAACGAGGTCGAAGCTGTTGTCTGTAAAGGGTAAGAGCTCTTCGTCGGCTACAATATCAGGGGAAAGCCCGTCGGCCAGGTCCATTTTTATCAGTTCCTCTATGGAGCCATTTTGGCACAATAGCGTTTCTTGTGGATATGTGGTGCGGGCGCCGATTTGTAAGGCGCGGGGGAAGGTTCTGTTGATGTCGGTTAATCTGTCCGCTATATCATGGGCAGCCCGGTCGATTAAAAACCGGTATTGATCCAGAGTGTGGGCGGCATGATTGCGGCTGTTTTTGACTTGTGTGCGGTCAAAAATTTCAGGAATGGCAGAGGGCTGTGTGGCGGGCGGCATGGCTATTTTATATCCAGCCGTTTTTTTTCATCAGTGGCTCTGGGCAGGTTTTCACGGCGGGTCGGCGGCGCGGTTTTTTCCGCTACGGCAGAGGCAGGTGGCGCGGCAGATGCAGAAGACGCGACAGTCGATGGCGGCGATGCGCTCGGTGCTCCCCTGTTTAGGCCCTGAATATTCTCTGTTTTCATGATGCGCGGTGTTGTATCCTGGGCGTTCATCTCCTGACCCTTTTCCAGATCAAGATTGAAGTCGTTTCCTCCCCCAAAACGCTTGTAGGCTTTTTTGATATTAGACATGAATTCGACATCGTAATTCCAGTCATCAACCATGGGGAACATGCTGCCGATATATCTCATATAGGCAAGTGGGGAATATTGTGTTGATCCGCCGGATGGTGTCTGCACATTTTTCCCTGTGGAGGCGACGGCAAAGGGAAAGATTCTCTGGGGCGTGATGCCGATATGACAGAAATAACTTTCTCCCAGTGAGGAGACATCTTCCGGCTTCACTTTAAACTGGTCGGCAACATATTGTTTTGCCTGATCAAGTGTTTTGACTTCCTTTGGCAAAGGGAAGCTGGGGGAGCGGATTGTCATGCCGTTGCCCTTGTGCCGTTGGGGAACAGGAAGATATTCAGTGACAACGCCAACCATGACATCACCGCTTTGTATGTTCCTTGTGAGAGGAAGAACGGATGCCGTGTTAATTGTATGCTCGTCTGAGATGACAAACTCCATATCGCGGGAGGCCATACCAACGATTCCGCCTTCCATGTGTCCTTCGTCGATAAATATGGATTGAACGGAGCGCAGTTTGCCGGCAGACCCTTTGACCTTTTTATAGCGATTGTCTTTCGCGGCCATTTTGCTCATCAGGTCTTTGCCGTCGAGCGTGCTTTCAGGAATTGATTCTTTCAGGGTTAGCGGACAATCAACCCATGTTTCGGCTTCTATATCGAGCATCTCGTACAAAGACAGGATTTGCAGTTCCAGCCGGGCATTGGGAATAAAGCCAACTGAAATAGCATTCAGGAGGCTTTGGGCGCTGACTTCTCTGAGGTGGCCCAACGTTGTGAAACCCGTAATATCGTCGGGGGCTGTTTTGGGTTGGATAGCCCCTTCATGTTCGGTAACGCGTAGGAAGCGGGTTCTGATTAATTCATCAATATAGTCCGGCGCGGGGTAGTATGACGGACCCTTTTCCAGCGTGGATTCTATGGCTGGTTTCAGGCCCAGATAATCACGGGCAAACAGAACAGATTCCTTGACGCCGCCTTCATCAACATCATGGATAATGTCTGTGGGCACAGTAATCGCTTCGGTCATGTGGCCCGACCAGCGTTTACCATCCAGTTCCTTGCCGGCACGGGGGACGACATTCACAATACCGCGCGGCAGACCCGTATGAATGAAAACATTCAGTTCTCCATTTTCCGTGACGCGATAAGGAATAACTTCGGTGATGTCTATTTCACGGCTAACGACATCGACAAGCCGTCCATCCGATTCATTGCGCATGGCGCTGATTTTTAGCAGATGATCTGACGTTTGAGAAGGGCGCCGCTCATGGATGCGCAGGCTCTCTTTTTCATTCCGTTTTTGGGCGACGGCGATGAAGCTTGTTGGTGGTGCTCCCAGAGGTTTTCCGTCATCGCTGTAGAGGTGAAAGCGGTCCTCAAAATTTTTCTTGATCTTCGTTTGGTCCCAGTGCGGTGCTGTGTAAAGGACACGAGCGCTCAGATCGCGCATTGTTTTCCGGTATTCGCGGGGGGTGAAGAATGTATATTCCTTGGGCAGTTCCGTTTCCCATTCTGCCCGGTTGTCTTTGCGCATGACGAATTCATAGGCCCATTTATAGGGCAGGCGGAAAAGCCGGGTTTGCGGAAAGCGCGGCGGGCGTTCTTCAAGAAAAAATCCGTGGCAGCCCCGATCCTGACGGGGGCGGGCATTTTCCGAGTACCAGACCAGAAGATCAGGTTCCGACATATCGGCAAGTGCCTTTCCTTTGCCGGGCGTATCTGGCATTTCCAGCAGGACGTATTCCTCCGGCGGCGGACGGGCAAAGTCCCGTATGAACAACAAGCCGTTCTGTTTTAAAAGGCCGAACTGGTTCTCAAGCGTATGGATGACATGCCGTTCATTATATTTTGAACCGGAAAATATATCGTGCAAAATAAAGGAATTGATGACGGCATCCAGTGATTCTTTTTCCAACCCGGCATCTTTGGAAATGTCGCCTGTCTGAAAAGTCAGGTTTGGTAATTTGTGGGTTTGGCGTGCTTTGTTGATCGCCTTTTTATTCAGATCAACGCCTGTGAAATGGAATTGCGGGTTTAAAGCCGCCATGGCATAGGTCATTATACCGTCCGCGCAGCCAATATCGACAACGCGCGCTTGTGGTTCCAGAATGAGGTGAGCCATTGTGAACCAGGCTTTGCGGATAACCCCCGCAGGGATATCCTGTAATAGTTCATGACGGTCATAATAGGCGGAAAGAGACGCATCGACCTGTTGCTTTTCTTCATCAGGTCTTTCCTGTAGGCCGGGCAAGCCTAGTGCCTTGCGGTGTCCGGCGCTTAGTTTGTTAGACGCTGCCTTTGGCATAATTTTTTACACATACTCAGCCTGAATCTTTCAAGCTTGCCTTTTTCCGGTAAAGATGTAGCAATGAGCAGCCTTCATATAAGCATGTTGGGCTGAAAAAGCAACAAAATTATCTTACATAAGACATGATTTTAGGCTTAAAAACAGGTGTAATCGAAAAAATTGTGGGGCAGGCTGTTGATGCAGTGTTGCCGCCGCGTTGTATTGTTAGCGGTGAATTGGTGGAAAAACAGGGCATGATGGCCCCGGAATCATGGCGTGCTTTAAATTTCATCAGTGATCCTTATTGCCAGTGCTGTGGTTATCCTTTTGATTTTGAAGTTGAGTCCAAGGTGCTTTGCGCGGTCTGTTTGCAGGACAAGCCGCTTTTTGAAACGGCACGGGCGGCTCTTGTTTATGACGATGCCAGCCGCCATATGATCCTGAAATTTAAACATGCCGATCAAACGCACGCCGTTTACGCCTTTTTGCCATGGCTGGAACGGGTGGGGGCCGCGATGTTGGCAAAGGCGGATTATATCATTCCCGTACCGTTGCACCGGACTCGTTTGCTGAAACGCCGTTATAATCAGGCGGCTTTGATGGCGCGGGCTTTAACTGCCCGGACAGGTGTTACAGACCTTCTGGATGCTTTGCAACGGAGGCGCGCAACGCCGATACAGGGTTATCTGAACTACAGTGA
The DNA here is from genome assembly GCA_021776075.1 of Alphaproteobacteria bacterium. Lineage (GTDB taxonomy): Bacteria > Pseudomonadota > Alphaproteobacteria > Micavibrionales > Micavibrionaceae > JAJFGQ01. The sequence goes on from JAJFGQ010000043.1 coordinate 19,984, forward strand.
ACGCCGTAAAAATGTAAAGAATGCCTTTACCGTGAATTTAAAACACGGCCTGAAGCTTAAGGGTAAAACCGTGGTGCTGGTCGATGATGTTTACACCACCGGCGCAACGGTCGATGAATGCACAAAGGCGCTTTTAAAGGCCGGTGTTGCCGCGGTTCATATCCTGACCATCGCCCGTGTTGTGAAACCGGGGATAGGGAATTAAAGCGCATCTCCGGCGGCGAGGCGACTTTTATCCAAAGACGGAGCCAGTCCCTGCTTCATGGCCCGTTCTTTGAGTGGGGTGATGTTCGCAATAGTTTTCAGGCCCGTGCGCCGCAGATGTCGCAGGATTTTAGAGTCATTGCTGACTATGCGATTGAATTTATCCGTACCGATAACGCGGGAGGCGATGTCCCGCCGTCGTCTGCGTTCATACTGATCCAGAACGGTTTTGCAGCCGGGGTCTTGCCCGGACCTTAACGCATCAGCCAGAACTTCGGCCAGTGTTGCCACATCGCGTAAGCTCAGATTTAGTCCCTGTGCGCCGAGCGGGTGTATGACATGGGCGGCTTCGGCGATCAGTGCCACACGTTGTGCCGTCAGGTTTTTGGCTTTCAGGGATTTAAGGGGCCAGGCCTGCGGGTCGGTCAGTAATGTGATGTCGCCGAGAAGGTCTTTGCTTTTTTCCTGCAGGGTTTGCAGGAATGTCTCTTTATCCATGGCAATGAT
>JAJFGQ010000044.1 GCA_021776075.1 Alphaproteobacteria bacterium
TTATTACCAGATGGCCGCATTTTCATCCACGGAATCGCCCATGGAATCGCCTTGGGGAAAAATTTTACGGGCCAGATTTATGTCCCGAAAGGGTACGTTATTAACCATCGTAACTTCCATATCATATATCAGATGAAATAAATGCGTCTGGTTGATCGGATCATTCATACCGGCAAAAAACGGGTCCTTTTTAATTGTGTTGCCCAATCCTTCCAAATAACAAATATCGTCGGGTAAAATAGACAGGGCTTCAATAAGCGTTACGCACGAATCTTTTTGGCCGAAAGAATTATTTGTGCCTTGGTCCTGTAAAAGGCTATCCAGCGATTCCAGCGTTTCATGGTCACATCCATCAACACGGTTTTCATCGGCATACCATTGTCGAAAGGCATAAGATAGCGCCGCTCCATCAAATAAAGCGGTGGGGTCACGTTCCAGAAAACGGGTGAAAACCATAGCCATATCCCCCTCTTCCGATCCCAGCAAGTGCCGCCACACATCAGTATAACCGGCGCCCCGTAATTCCCAGCAAACCAAAACAGTAACTGTGTCACAATCGGCGGCCCGCACACGCTCCAGCATTAATACGGCTTCGGGGGCATATCCCTCTTCAAACGCCCCAAAACAAATCTCATGTCCAATGTCACGCAAAGCATGGACGAAAGTCATCAGAACGGCGTTGCGAAAATAAATAGACCGGCCCAAGGCTGAGGGCACCATGGAAAAATGATCGAGATAAAGTGTCTTCTGTGGAATATCGACATAAAAGCCGCCATTTTTTAAATCGGTCAGCCCTACAGACCATCCCTTTTCTTCTGCTTCCTGCCACAATAATTTTGCAGTCGGGCTTTCAGCCACGATCGCCGCGCACCAGATCATAATGTCCGCCTCATTCTCAAAAGCATAAGGAAGGGTTATAATGTCTTCATAACTTATGTTTCCCTGTTGCCGTAAAGCAGATAACGAAAAAGTACTCTGCGCAGCATTTTCGGATTCCGTCAGGTCATAAAGAGGCACAGCCACACCATCGACCAGGGCCGGTAAAGCCGCATGCTTTTTAAGATGTGTTTTTCTTGTGAAACGCTCAGCTCTCATATCTTCTAGCCCATCACCCTTCTCCCGATCTGTGTCGGAATTCCTGAAGTTTGATAATCTTGGCTCCTCCGCTTGAAGAGAGGCCAACCGGTGCTTCGGTAAAAGAGGAGCCGGCCTTGCCGTCGGGCAAGGTAATAATGTCTGCCGTTTTTTCATCTTCGCCAATCCGTTTTTGTTTTTTATAGGAATCACCATGAGAGTCCCCACGGCTGTGGATAGTCTCAGTACTCTGCAATTCCTGTTCCGTTTCACGGAAAGAGCGTTCAAACTTGATGAACCAAAGGAAATTCGCATTGGAGCGATCCCTGACATCGGTAAAAACAGCATCACTTGTAATGGTATTCACATAGGGTGCCAGGTAATTTTTGCCGAATGGCATAGTACCCAAAGCAACAACCAACCCTGCCCTGACGTGGCCGGAAGATTGCTCGGCATCAAAAACATAACCTCTGTAATCAGCCAGCATTTCCTGTATCAGTTTTCTGTCTTCATGCTGACAACGATCGGATAAAAACCAGGCTTCAAACACAGCACTACAGGCAGAGCCGTTATTCAGCGTCCTGAAATCAAGACAGGATTCACGGGCAAAAGCACGCCCCAAATCTGCCAGTGATGACGTCTCAATACGGTCCCACGGTTCTTTGTCTCCGGCTAATTGAAGCTCCCATGCTATACGCACCATTACGACACTTAAGTCTGCCATTTGGGCCCGGTTAACCAAAATGGCCTGATCGGGTTGAAAAATCAGAGGATTAAGAAGAGAGCCGTTACGGTGTTGCCACAAACGTCTTAGCTCACGAGCAACAAGAAGAACCTGATTGGTTCTGTCTAAATAAGGGTTAATAAAAATATGACCGCTTTTCCGATCATAAAACGCCGTATCGGTTTGGGCGCTCATATAAATGCTGCCCTTATGCTGTGCAGCAAAATCGAGAAAAGAAGCGGCCAAACGACTGCGCTTCAAAATATCTGTAATCTCGGCTATATTTTTTTCTTCGTCTGCTTCTTTGCCCGTCTCTTTAGAAGCCAAATGCGGGGCCGTTGCAAACGAAGTATCTTCAAGAAAAAGCTCCATTGTTTTAATGGCAGAAGAAGCGCCCTCTAAAGACATTTCAGCATTTATCCCGCTGGCCCCGGAAATTTTTTCCTGCATGGCCAACACACCTCTCTCGATTTCATCAATTTCCGAGAAAAAATCATCGAAACCCTCCTCTTCATCAAGGGCCCCTTCAAAATCCATATAGAAAAAGGGTTGATCCCCAATGATGGTACAGCGCACGGGCTGTTCATCATTTATTGTATATGCTACGCGGCAACAAGATGTCTGTCCTGTGTCCGATCCCCAAAAATTCTCCGGTATTTCACTCATGAACCCCAACCACTTCTAAACTTGTTTCAGATTTTCTTTTTTTGCTTTTCTTAAGATTTCCGCGCTTTACAGCGTGGTATGAGTTTATTATGCGCGCTGTTTATTAACGCTTTCCTACCAAAAAGTAAGAAAAACTCTCTTTTTGTGAAAAAGTTTGCTGTTCGTTAACAGGGGTTTAAAAGATGATTAACAGAGTCCTAAAAAACGGCGCATTATTTTCTATAATACCGGGCCCGGTAAAGCTTTTGTCATTTTTTCTTTAAGCTGCTCGACGGCATTTTCGCAATCTTCGTGTTTTTGGCTAATGGCGCGCAGAATTTTGCTGTCAAACCTATCAGAACGAAGATTACTCTCGACTTCCTTCTTCATGGCGTCAAAAACATGTTCATCAAGTCCCTGTTTCTGCGTTTCGTTGAAAAGCGCCTTCAGGCTTCTGCTCACACGCCATTTTTCCAGCCGTGATCCTTTTTTAACAGCCTTTAGCGCCTGCCGGGCATTAATCATGTAATAACCCAGCGCCGCATAGTTTCTAAATTTCTGAAGATCCTCTTTATAGGACCCTTCGGGTAAAGCTTTAATCTTCCTATCCAGTTTTTTTAACGCTTTTTTGGGTGCTCTACGCGGTGATTCAAAACCAAAAAGCAATGTAGCGGGTAAGCTTAAGGTGCCTCCGTAAAAAGCGCCTCCACCAACGAGGGCTTTACCGAAGAACGTGCCAATGACAGCCCATCCAATACCGGCGGAAACAAGACCCACAGCAAAACCCCCTATAGCACCAAAGACAGCTGTACTGGGAAAACTTCCCTCCTGATCATACCAGTCTTTAAACCATTTTTTTCTGGCGATAGGGCCATAATGATGCTTATCGGCATATTCAAAGGCATCTTTTAAATTCTCAACAGCCTTAACGGATTTCTCAAACGGCTTTGCATGGTTTTTAATTTGAAGAGCACCATCTGTCTTGCTTTTTATCGTCTCTATATAATTGTCTATATTGTCCGGGCTCTCTATAAGAGCATTATCCTGAAATAAAACAGGCAGATTTGACCGAGTCTTTATAACGGGTTGGGAAAAATCGACCTTTTGTAAGGGCGGGCTTTGTTCCGCAATTCTATGCGCCCCGGTGGGGAAGTTTCCGTTTGTATGAATAACGCCGTCAAAAGCAACATGGGGCAGTCCGGCTTCGTCAAAAGGAATGCCGGCTTGTTCCTCCGCAAAAAACTTATAATGACGCTTTTCTGATTCTGTCGTACCGCGAACAACCGTTCTTTTAAAAGTAGGTTTTTCCTGCGTTTCAAACAAGGCGAGGCTGTAAAGCGCATCGAAAAAGCTAACCTCTTCCAGAATGGGGCTTCTTTTTTCCATGAAGCCGGATAACTCAAGACTCGTCATGCATTGAATAACATTCCAGAGTTTCGTGCCGGGTATCGCTATAGCTTCCCGCCACCGTGTATTCTGTTCTGTCGCTAATCCGGATACTCTTGTCCGAAACATGTGTCCTTCCGTGGGCTGAATAGCACGCGCCATAACAGCCAGATTGGGCGAAAGCGAATCCGTATGAAGCTTTTCCTTACGAACCTGTCTTTTTTTATTTCCAGCCATGCACAATGCCCTTCAAGGCCATTATAAAACAATACACCGTGTCTTAGCACACAACTATGGAAAAAGCAAGTTTTACGGAAAAGGGCTACTGGCCAAAAATATCATCCAGAACAGGCATATCTTCAACCAGCAATTCTTCGTCAGACAGATTAACAAGCCCGGACGGCGATACAATTACACTGGTTTTAAACAAAGAATCTTTAAACATCATACTGGCAACAAGATGATAGGACCCGTCATCATCAATCTTTGTTACAAGAACAGATTCTATCATTTTTCCGATAGCTTTACGGGCGGCGGGCGGCGGTTCTTCTTTCCACTGAATATCATCAACAGTCTCGGTGATAATAAACCGGCCATGCTTTCCTTTCACATAGCTGAAAAAAAACTGAACATAATCAACAGCTGTATTTTCATCCAGAAGAAGGGGCGCTTTTTCATTCAGGGCGTAAACGGGTTCATTTGTCCCGTTCAGAACAACGACATCGCCGGGCTTATATATAATGAAGCGTCTTGCGTGCGGCACGACCTCATAATCAGCAATATCAAGAAACCGGTAATCGGGATAAAAAGAAAGCTTCTGTCCTAAAATTGTAACTGTTTCACTGTCAAAAGAACTTCCCTCCAAAACAGGGTTTATGTCTTCCAGCACCGTTTCGGATTCAAGCGCATCCAGTTTTATAAAAGCATCCTGAAACATCAAAAAAATTCCCTCTGTTTTCCGTCTTCTCCCATAACATATATCATAATCTTACAGGGAAGTGATTCGGTTTTTTTATCCTCAGGGTCCTGTGGAAAGTCGGCCATAAGCTATCTGCAAAAAAGAGGGATGAAACTTATTCATGATTCATTCTATCTGTTTTAAACCGAGTCATGCCCTGTGCGAAACTCTAAAACAGATCCTGTGGAAAAGTGGGCAATAAAAAGCGACTCGGTAAAGAACAAGACCACACAGAAGTTAACAATGTGTTAAGGAATCGGGTATATTTTTTAATCCTCGTAATTCACAGGCATCAAATACAATCTAATCCTTTAAATAAATATCTTTTTATATTGTTATTGATTTGCTTTCATAGCGTCCATGTTAAAACGAATTGCAAAACAGGACACGTTGAAATGAAACCCTTTCTGGCAACACTTCAAGGCACAGTACAGAAAACACCGCCCTTTTGGTTTATGCGACAAGCGGGGCGTTATTTACCTGAATACAGGGAGCTTCGTGCCAAAGCAGGGGGTTTCCTCAATATGGTGTTTAATCCGGATATGGCCGTAGAGGTCACATTGCAACCGTTACGCCGATTTAATATGGACGCGGCCATTTTATTTTCGGACATTTTGGTTATACCTCACGCCCTGAATCAAAATGTTTCTTTCACAGCAGGGGAAGGTCCTAAATTGAACCCGTTACGCTGTGAGGCGGATTTGTCCCTTTTGTCCAAAGATCGTTTTGATGAAATTCTCGAACCTGTTTATGAAACGGTAAGAGGAATCAGAAAAAATATGATCCGGGAAAAATTCTCTGATACGGCGTTAATAGGTTTTGCCGGAGCGCCATGGACCGTTGCGTGCTATATGGTTGAAGGTGGAGGAAGCCGTGATTTTATTAATATAAAAAACTGGATTTATACTGATCCGGAAGGTTTTTCCAAACTGATTGATATCGTGGTTGAGGCCACTATTTGTTATTTAAAAAAACAGATTGAAGCTGGTGCAGAAGCGATACAAATTTTTGATAGTTGGTCCGGCGTTTTGGACGAAAAACAATTTCGCCGCTGGGTTATAGATCCAACGCACCGTATCACTCAAAATTTGAAAAAAACATATCCTGATATTCCAATTATTGGCTTTCCACGGGGCGCCGGACCGCTTTATCGCGATTACGTACAAAAAACAGGTATAACGGCAATATCCATAGATTCCCAGATTCCAACAGAATGGGCCGTTGAAAACCTGCAAACACAACAATCGGTACAAATGTCGATACAGGGCAATCTTGATCCGGCTTGTTTGCTGGCGGGGGGTGATATGTTGCGTGAAACAGCGGAAAATATAATGGCCACTTTTTCCGGAAAGCCTTTCATATTTAATCTGGGGCACGGTATCATAAAGGAAACGCCTCCGGAACATGTGGAACAGCTTGTTTCCGTTATAAGAAGGGGTGTTTCATGAAGGTTGCTGTTGTTCTTTTTAATCTGGGTGGGCCGGATAATATTAAAGCCATTGAACCATTTCTGTTTAATTTTTTCAGAGATAAAAACATTATTTCTCTCCCTTTACCCTTGCGATGGCTGTTGGCGAAGTTTATATCCGTCACGCGCTCAAAAGGGAAGGCTCGCGAAGTTTATCAAGCATTGGGCGGGTGTTCACCTTTGCTGGAAAACACAAAATCACAGGCCAGGGCTCTGGGGGCTGTTTTAAAACAGGATAAAGCCTGTGACTTTAAGGTCTTTGTCTCAATGCGGCACTGGCATCCTATGGCCGGCGATGTTGTGCAGAAGGTGAAAGCATATAAACCCGATCGTATTGTATTGCTCCCGCTTTATCCGCAATTTTCAAAAACAACAACGGGCTCTTCTCTGGAAAACTGGAACAGGGAAGCAAAAAAGGTGGGTTTGGACATAGAAACACGGATTGTTCGTTCTTATCCGGTAGAAGAAGGCTTTATAGAAGCTTCGGCAAAGCTTGTAAAAGAGGCCTACAAAAAAGCCTTAGAAGAGGCAGAAAATAAAAACCCGCCCCGGATATTGTTTTCCGCCCACGGGTTGCCGGAAAGCCTTATAAAAAAAGGGGATCCCTATCAGGAACAATGCGAAGAAACAGCTGAAGCCATTGTAAAAAAACTGGCTATTCCTTCATTGGATTGGACCATTTGCTATCAAAGCCGTGTCGGGCCAAAAAAATGGATAGGGCCCTCTACAGAGGAAGAGCTTGTACGGGCGGGCGCTGATAAAACGCCCGTTATAGTTTACCCCCACGCCTTTATTAGCGAGCATGTGGAAACATTGGTAGAAATTGAAATTGAATACAGAAAGAAGGCAGCGTCTCTGGGGGTTCCCGCTTTTATCCGTGTTCCTACGGTGGGAACGAATGATTTTTTTATAAAGGGACTCGCCGCCATGATAAATAAAGAAATCGGTGAAAATAAAAACAGATCAGGAGAAGATAAAGAATGAACGCATGGTTGGCTGACTATACAATATATCAAATTATCAAAGCCCTTCATGTCATCTCCGTTATGGCGTGGATGGCAGGAATGCTCTATTTACCGCGTCTTTTTGTGTACCACGCTGATGCCGAAAAAGGATCTGAAAAATCTGAAACCTTTAAAGTAATGGAGCGGCGTTTATTGCGCGCTATTATGAATCCGGCCATGTGCGCTGTTTGGCTGTTTGGTATTCTTATGTTGATAGCCAATCCCGGGCTTTTTTCTATGGGCTGGATGCAAGTAAAGCTGGGTTGTATTGTTATGATGACGGTAATTCACCATATCTATGGGCGGTGGCGAAAAACGTTTGAACGCGATGAAAACCAGCGATCGGCAAAATACTATAGAATGTGGAATGAAATACCGACAATTCTTATGATTGTTATTGTTATAATGGCTATTGTTGAGCCGTTTTAACTTTTATTACCCGAATACTGTTGACTCTTTATTGGGGGCTATATATAACCCTAAGTATCTTAACAGAAAGAACCCCTCGAAATTAAAGGTTTTTGGCAGAAAGCGGCATAACACCGCGTGTTTTTAGAAACAAATTTAGTTAAGTCTGTCATCTCTGATACAAAAAAACATTAACAACATCACGGAAATTAAAAATTGTCTCCCCAAGCGTCACAGGAATTTAGAACAGATAAAGCGTATTTTATGAATCTGCAGGAACTTAAAGCAAGGTCTCCGGCAGAGCTTTTGGCTTTCGCTGAAGAACTGGGCATTGAGAATTGCGGCTCTATGCGTAAGCAGGACATGATGTTTGCTATTCTTAAGGAGTTGGCAAATCAGGGTGTTCCCATATCGGGGACGGGCGTTTTAGAGGTTTTGCAGGATGGTTTTGGTTTTTTACGCAGTCCGGAAGAAAATTATCTTCCCGGACCAGATGACATATATGTGTCGCCCAGTCAGGTGCGGCGTTTCGGTCTTCGTACGGGTGATGCCGTAGAGGGTGAAATACGCTCCCCCAAGGATTCAGAGCGTTATTTTGCGTTGTTGAAAGTGGGCATGATTAATAATGAAACACCGGATAAAATACGTCACCGAATTAATTTTGACAATTTAACGCCGCTTTATCCGGAACGTAAAGTTAACCTGGAAAGACAGGACCCGACCCAGGATGGGATGACCCAGCGTATTATTGAACTGGTGGCGCCTATTGGTTTTGGACAAAGGGCTTTGATTGTGGCCCCGCCTCGCACGGGTAAAACGGTTATATTGCAGAATATAGCAACATCTATCGCGGAAAATCATCCGGAAGCTTATCTTATTGTGCTGCTGATTGATGAGCGGCCGGAAGAAGTAACGGATATGGCCCGGTCTGTTCGGGGAGAGGTTATTTCCTCGACATTTGATGAGCCCGCCACGCGTCACGTGCAAGTGGCCGAAATGGTAATGGAAAAGGCTAAAAGGCTTGTGGAGCAAAAGCGCGATGTTATTATTTTGCTGGATTCTATTACACGTCTGGCGCGGGCTTATAATACGGTTGTACCCAGTTCCGGTAAGGTTTTAACGGGTGGTGTTGATGCGAATGCTTTGCAACGCCCGAAAAGATTCTTTGGTGCAGCCCGGAACATCGAACAAGGCGGCTCTCTGACTATTATTGCAACGGCTTTGATTGAAACCGGAAGCCGTATGGATGAAGTTATTTTTGAAGAATTTAAGGGTACGGGCAACTCAGAAATTGTGTTGGACCGTAAAATTTCCGATAAACGCGTCTTCCCTTCCATTGATATTCAGAAGTCCGGCACACGGAAAGAAGAGTTGTTGGTTGATAAAAGCATGCTTTCAAAAATGTGGGTCTTGCGTCGTATTCTTAATCCGATGGGAACAGTGGATGCTGTAGAATTCTTAATCGGTAAGTTGAAAGATACGAAGACAAACGATGATTTCTTCCAATCGATGAATCAATAAAAACCCAGAAAACCGCTGTTTCTCGCGTTTTTTTGCAATTCCTGTTATAATGAAAATACAATTAAACATTAATTGTAGGAATATTGATGAACAAACCCGCAAAAAAAAGTGGGACGATCATCGGGAGGTTTCTTACTTTTGCGCTTATGTTGATATTTGTGTCGATGTTGAGCGCTTGCGCCACGGACCCATCTCTTCATACGATGGCTCCGCCGCCGCCTGTAACCCGTGATGCGTCTTTTCCAGTGCCAAAATCAGGCCTCGTATTGTCTGTTCCACCCCATTATGCCGTAGAAAAGCGAAACACAAACCCTCTTTCCTCTCCTTTACAGGACGCAGCCTATGAAGTTGCTTTGAATAGCAAAAACAAAGGGGGCGGAAAATGCCGTATAAAAGACAGGTTTGACCGAAAGATGTTGTTGGCCTATGAGTTTGATGATGATCAAAGCCGGTTGGGTTTTGATGTAGATGGCGTTGGTTTTGATAATATGAATATAGAACAGGTTAGATTTGAATTTAATTATAAATTTAGTCCCGGGAAAACGAAAAAACAAAAATGCCGTTATCGCTCTTCTTTTCAGGGTATAGCGGGGTCTGCTTATAATGAATTATTCATCAGGGATAAAGATACAATTTGGACGGAACTGGATGAACGCGGCCTGAGCTGGTGGCGTTAAGTGTTTTTAGGCGCCATTAGGGCCGCCATGGTTTTTACCTTCATTGTTTTTAATGTATCGGTGGTGCCAAGTAATTTTTTTATGCGGTTTTCCCGGTCTTTTTTCGCGGCTTTTTCAAATTTAAATGATTGAGAATCTTTTCTGAGTGTCATGGAAAGGGCCGCTATACTTTCCTTATTCGGTTTTTCGTGATTTTCTCCGCTTCGTTCCTGTTTTTGCGCTATTTTGGCCATATCTTTTTGGCACGCCATAGCACGTCGGTTTTCCCACCATGAGTCCTTTTTAATTTGGCGGTAAGCATGAAGTGCGCGCGCCGTATAAAAGCTTAATTCAATATCATCCGTTAGGCTTTCCAGCGCCTGTTTATAATCAACACCCTTCACATGAACACCATCAGGAAGAGCCGTTGCCTTTTTTCTGAGATCCGACAGCTTTTTTTCAAAACGGCGTTTAGGGCACGCCATTTCTGGTTTGTTCTCCAGCTTTGTACCGACAGCCCTGCCCAGAACATTTGCCGCTGTAAAGCCGCCCCATACCCAGGCCGCCATTGTGGGGCTGAAAAGGAGGTAGCTTGCTATAGTCGGGAAGGAAATCAAATGATCCAGCGGTGTAAAAATGGTGTTTACGGCCATATATCTAGGGAGGTTGGCCTTTTGTTTGCGGCTATCTTCATGCCACGCAAATGTATAATCTCCCTTTTTTATAAAGCTGTTATAGTCATTTTCAACGGCATAATCGAAGGCCTCCTTCAGATCAATAAGGGCTGTTTGAATACCGTTCAGGCTTTGTTCAAGCTTATGGGCTTTTTTTAAGGCTAATTTGTTACCTTGTAATGTTTCCAGACTGTTTGTGGCAGGTTTTTGGATAGCAAGGCGGTATTTTTCCGTCGGCGCCGCATCCGTTTTTTCACGAATGTCCGGCATAGGTTTATACATATTATCAAATTCGATATTCGCGCGGGCGGCAAAGTTTTTATAATAAACATCACCTAATTGAGAAATAGTTTCACCGACCAGTTTGCGCTCTTGCCCCGGCAAAGGAACATTTTCAAACAGGGCACAGCTATGCAAGACATCGCAAAGGTTGCCTTCTTTTATAAGGGCTCCTTTATCTGCTTGGGTCTCTATGTTTGTTGTTTCGGTTTTAAAATCCGGGGCTGTTTTATATTGATAAAGATTCCAGCCTTTTTTGCTGTTGCGTTCTGCTTCCAGCCAGACAATATTCCAGTCCCGCTCACCCCGTAGCTTGTCCTGAAAGGCGCGCGTGCGAAACGGACCGCCTTCGGGAACATCATAATTTTTCAGAAGCCTTTTGAGAGCCGCATCTTTAATGGAATCGGTATAAAGTTTTCTTGTTTGTTTTGTCATTTTGGGCCCAATCGGAGAAGGTTGTTTGCATTGTCACTAAAACCATAGATGTCTTTTTCTATGCTTAATAAAAGTGTTTTGTCATAGGTTTTTTCTGTCAGTCTGTTAGGTAGGGACAGTTTTAATTCTGTTATTTCATTACCCTCCCAGCCCTGTTTTACGGCTATTTTTTCGATACGTTTTAAAGCCCGGTCGATATAACTTTTTGATTTTTTTCCGACAGCAGCATCGCGAAAAACCTGCCGGGCCCAGAGGATATGGAATCCCATTTCGACTTTATCAGAGAAGTGCCGCAGGGCGTCTTTCTGTGGCCCTTCAGGATAGCGGGCAACATCTCTGTTTAACTGCGCCAACCTGTTTTTAAAGGCCCGGCGCGGCAGGTTAACACCTTGTTTGATACAGAGATATACGCTAGAAGCGACACCGCCAAAAATTGTTGATAAGACGGCCGTGCCGGAAGCGTCGGACGATACTATTGCTAAGGGAATTATGGGAAGAATCCCCCCCAACACGGGCGCAAAAAGGAGACCGGGCCCGTTATCAAGATGGTCCCAGATATTGAATTTTTTCTTTACGGTGTAATTGAACTCTGTTTCCAGTTTTTTGATAATACCCAGTGTTTGGTGGAAACGGGAGCTGACTTCTATTTTTTGTTCAATCTCTTGCTTTTCGTTATCGTTCAACAGAGCCATAGCCACAGATCCATTTTCATAGGTGGGTAGCGGCGGCGTGCTTCGTGATGGCGGTACGGGGCGCTTTACAGGCTCATCTTTTCTTTTTTCGGCTGTCTCGTACGCAACGGGTAGGAAGTTTCCTTCTGTCACAATGCGTCCTTTGACCGGCGGATGGGGCATGCCATCCGTATCAAGAGGAATACCTTCCTCTTTGGCAAAATCTTTATAATGTGAGATACCCTTTTGTGTTTCTTCTTCTTGGTCCGTGACGGTGCGTCTTAAATCGTTTTCACCCTTTTCAAGATAAGCACAATAATGAAGGGCATCAAAAAGACAGAGGTCTGGAAGAAATCCTTTGCGGCGTATAGCCAGATCAGGTGAAGCAACTTCACCGGCGGGGAGGTTTTTGCTGCACGTGAAGATGTCCCATTGTTGTGTGACGGGGTTTAGATTTGCTTCCCACCAGCGTGTGCTTATTTCAGAGTTTTTGTGAGTGCGGGACGCTTTTGTGCAAAAGGCGGTGTTCTTGCCTAACCCCGTCATCATACGCGCAACATCACGCAGCCATAACGGTTCTGCCGTATTGGTGTACAGGTTTTTGCGTAAGCTATTATTTTTGTTGTTTTTTGCCATGTTCCTTGTCCTATGCCCCTTACTTATGTGACTGCCGGGCCGAGAAGGCGCGATTTTTTTTGTTCATCCAGTGCCAGAAAACGGTCTTCACTGCCCTCTGATTCTTTGATAAGAGTGCTTACATTATTAATGAGGTCTGTATCAAAGTCATAGGAGTCGAGGTTTTGTTGCAAGTTTAGGGATAAGGCATTGATCTGTTCTTTTGTGCAGCCTTGTTTTGCCGCCACATTAAAATGGTCTTTTGTACTTTTCCAGATACGGAATTGTTCCCTCAGACTACCTGTTTTCATGTCCCGGTGGGCTTGCCGGGTGCGTAACGTGTAAAAAGTAAGCTCCGTTTCATCGGCTATATTGTGCAGCATTTTTTTTAATTCAACGCCGTCCTTATTGTGTAGCCCGTCCGGCAGGGCTTCAATTTTACGGCGGAACCTGGATAAAGATCTTTTAAACTGTCCTTTCGGCAGTTCAAATATGGGGCGCTCTTCTATGTCGTTGTGATAGGTATAGCTCTGTCCAAATAAGAAGAGATAACCAACAAGGCCCGTTACAAGCATGTAGGTGCCACCGCCCAGCATCATCCCCGTCATTGATGATTCTGTGAGGGCACAAATAGATAACCCCATGGGCGCACCCAAGGCAGACCCGCTTCCTATATATCGAGCCACAAATTTATCAAGACCCGGTTCTGTTTTATGACCGAAGGCCCCCCTATAGTTAAAGCGCCATTCTCCTTCTTGAGAAAAGGTTTTATAATTATGCTCCCGTGCAATCTCAAAAGCGTCTGTCAGTGTTGTTAAAGCATGGGCGCAATTGCTGAATTTTGCCGTAAATTGTTCCGCCCGCCGGGTAATTTTTTGTTCTTCTTTCTGTATACGCACCAAGGATTTTTGTTCGATTTTGGCCTTTGCTGCCTTTTCTTTAGCGGTTTGCCGCAATTGTTGCGGGTTTGTTAAAGCCGGGTTCAGATTTCGCGGCGCGATCATGTATTTTTGCAGGGCCGATTTCTTTTTTTGGCCCGGTGTCGGTAAATGCGGCCTGTTTTGTTTGTCGAATGTAATATCCTCTTTTGCTGCGAATTCTTCGTAATGCATTATGTCTGAATTATTTGTTGTCGGAATGCGGTCCTGCAAATCGACTTTTTCAAACAGGGCGCAATTGTAAAGCGCATCCATCACGCTGGTTTTTTCAAGAACCGGCGTTTCTTCTTTTTTGGTACTAAACCCCCCGTTTTGATTAAGTCCGGCTTTGATATCAGGCTTTATAACGGTTTCATAAACGGTCCAAAGGCTGTTGTCTTTATCTTGTCGCGCCTCCCGGTGTCGGATTTCCTCCAGCGTCTTATATTGAAAAGACGCTGTGCGGAAGGAAGCGCCGTGCAGTGCCTTGAAATTTTGGGCCTGACGTTTTTTTTCCGGGTCTTTGATTGAATCGGTATAAAGCATTTTTACTTTTTCCTGTGCTGCATTTACATAGCACACCTGTTTCCAGAATACAAATATAATTTTTGATATGTTTCAGGGGGCCAAGCTATTCTTTTGGCAGGAAAGTTTTAGATATAGCGACTATATTTTTTAAAAACCCGGGCAAAATATAATAAAATTATTCTTATTTTTTAATGACTTACGCGTTAATTTCGAAACGATAATGTTTGCCATAATGCTATTTTTGTGTTTAAACTGAGATTAGGTGCCAACGGGTATCTGAAACGATCTGCGGTTATAAAAATTAAGCTTCGATCTTTGTGATAACGAAGCATTAGGGTGGGAAAACAAATGAGCATGATATACAAACCAAGCGGTGTTTATAGCACCGACGAAAACGGTCACCTGTCTTTGCGCCGTATGCGCGCTTTGACGGTATTTTCAATCTTTATTCTTTTCGTTTGCCTTGTTGTCTTCAACGGCCCGGCCTGGTCTTTAGAGCGGGAAAGCGGTTTCGTTGCGGGAACGGGAAGTGAAAAGTCTTTAACCTCCTCCAAACCGGCCATCACGGAAGATGCCTGTCTTCCTTTGCTGAAAACTGTTAGTCACAGTCCGGCTTTATCTGCGATGGATCGGGACCGGCGTTCTGCCGGAAATGCGGCGGTTTTAGGTCTGGTCTTTGGAGTTCGCTTTGCTTTGGGCCCAAAGGAAGTCATGAAACCGGGTAAAGGCCGGGCGGCTGTCGGGTTTGAAGTTTTGCAACAGCGTGAAACGGGCGGTATGCACGCGTTAGCTGTGTCCGAGTACCGTCGTTGCAGAAATGAGAAGGCTTTAAAAGCGTTATCCGATGATTGGCGCTGGAGTCGCTAGCTTTTCTGAAAGGGCGCAATGCCCTGAATAGACGATTTTACCAAAACTGTTCGACCTCGTATCTTCCTTGTTTACCTTTTGCCGTCCTGTGTGGGCTCTGCCCCTTTTTTCATACAGGACGGCATTTTTTTATGAGAGGCCGGCTATTTTTAACAAGGCCGTATGCCAGCCCGGCGCAAGCATACCCGTAGCAATCGCTGTTTCCAGCATTATAAAGTAAACAATAAATCCGCCAGCATATCCCCATAAGGCGCTTTGCCCGGCTTTCGGCATGAGGGTTTTTTTCTTTTTTTGCGGCAGGAGTTTCCCGATGGCATCATGAAGTGCTTTGGCCGCCGTGTATTGTATGACAAGCGTTGTCAGGGTTCCGCCCAGCAGGATCAGAAAGAAATCAATAAAGAATTCAGCCGGACCCGCTGGAATATAGGGCATCAATGAGGCCCTGCCGGGTCCGATATAATAAAGGCCGTATAAGGCCATTGCGACAACCAGCCCAATCAGAAGGCCGATGGTGCGGGGTTTTTTTGTAACGCGCTTTAAAGCCAGATCAGATTGCTTCACCATTTTTTCAATGGTTTGACTTGAAAACCCAAACGGGTAGCGCTCATGCATGGTTTCGATAGCGCGTTTTTTGCTATGGCGGGCAGAGGCAAGAAAGGCCTCCCCGATGGCACGGAAGCGCACAGCCTCATTAATTTTTGCGCTGACATTGCCGGGTGCGTGAGCTGCGGCATCCAGGGAGCTTAGCCCGCGTTTTGCTGTTTTTTCAAGAAAGGGCGGTATATCAATCAAAGCGGGTTGAAAACCGAACAGTTTGCCTTTCAGCGTTTTGCCCTGAAGTGAAAATACTATATCACCCCAAGGCAAACGGACATGATAGGGGATGATGTATTCGTTTTCTTTGCTGGCTCGTTCAAGTTCTTCCTCTCTGGTTTTGTCTTCTATGAAGGTTATATCGGCATGTTCTTCCGTTACAAGCTCAGAGCGCAAGTCTTCAATTAAAGCCGGGACGCCCTCTGGAAATTCGTAACGCTCTTCTTCAGGAAGGAGTTCGCGTTTGTAATCAAAAAGACTTTTTGAGCGGACTTCCAGATGTGAAACAAGACTGTTCCAGCCCGTGCCCGCACAGTTTTTACAGGGTATTTTTCCAGAGGCTTTGCATACTTTACAGGGTATTTCCCCGGTTTGGTGACAAAGGTCACAGGCCATTTTTCCACGACCATGGCACTGTATGCATTGTTGTTTACCATCCGGCGTGTTCTGAAATTGTGTGCCCTGACAAAAAGTGCAGGTCATTTCCTTTTGGCCGCGGCATTGTGTGCAATGAGCTCGCCCATCACCATGGCAGGTCTGACAAAGAACGGCCATGGCACCGCTACAGGTCGTGCATTGCTCATGGACGACAAAAATCTTTTTAAAACGATCGAGCAGAATAAAGAGATTGTCTTGCCCAAAGCCCAAATCGTCTCTTTTGTCCAAAATTGAGATGGTCTGTTTTTTGACGTCTTTATTTTGGGTTACTTTTTCCATTGTGTTACGAATTTTCGCCCGGAGCTCCTGAACGGATCCCAGCACTTCACCCTGTTCACGCCCGGTTTGATGCTTTTCGCCGATTTTGGGTTCAATTTCAAAGCGTTCCCAGGCTTCAAAATTAAGAACTTCGCCCTCAAAACTTTTAAGGTCAACACTCTCCGGTTTTATACCATTGCCACGAACGAGGCTGCGGAAGAGAGCGAGCGCTTTTTTTAAAAGAGCCGGAGGAACTTCTTCTCTTTCTTCCTCTTCGATTTTTTCTTCTGTCGCTTCTTCAGTGTCTGTGTTTTCGGTTTCAGTCACGCTGCTTTGGCCCCGTTTAAATTTGCTTTCAGAAAATCCATTGTGCAGGAGTGGGCTAATGCTGCAGCACTTTCATTATAATTTTCGCCATTTCCACGTGCAAAGGCGTGATCTACACCGGGATAGCTGTAGATTGAAACTTGCGTGCCGCCTTCCATATTTTCTTTTATTTTTTGCTGCGCTTCCGGGGAAACAAATTTATCATCTTCTGCAATATGAAGCATCAACGGATTCTTTATATTGATGGATTCTTCCAAAAGGTCTTCCAGCCCGACGCCGTAATAACTGATAGCACAGTCAACATTGGTGCGGGTCGCCATAAGGTAAGCCAGTTTGCCGCCAAGGCAATAACCGACGCACCCAACCCGGCCCGTACTATGGGCGTGGCCCTTGAAAGCATGCTCTGTGGCCCTTAAATCTTCTATGCCCTGGTCAACATCAAAGCGGTTATAGAGGTCAAAGGCTTTTTGCCATTCCTCTTCACTTTTGTCGGTAAGTTGGATACCCGGCTCCAAACGCCAGAAAATATCCGGGCAAACAGCAATGAAGCCTTCTTTTGCCAGGTCGTCGCATTTTGTGCGCATTTCCTGATTAACGCCAAAAATTTCCTGAATGACAACGACAACCGGCGCCGGCAGAGTGTCCGGTTCAGCCACATAAGCTGTAAAAGAGCCGCCATCTTTGGAGGGAATTGTAATCTCGCTCATTTTGTACCCCATGATCGTTAAATGGTTGATTTATACCATACGATGATCAGGGGTTTTGAAAAACCCTTTAATGATCTTCTTTATTGCGTCCCTTAAGGCGATCGAGAACAAGCCGATAACCATTATGGGACTCTTGTTGTAGAAAGCGTGCGACGCGCCCTACTGTTGTTGTGCTGGCCCCCGTGCGGGTGCTTATCTCGCGGTAAGAAAGGGCCTCCCTGTTCAATAGCCGGGCAATAAGCCAACGCTCGGTCAGTGCTTCTCTTTCTTTTGGTGTACACAGATCGGTGAAGAAACTGCGGCATTCGTCAATTGTTTGCAGACAAAGAACGGCCTCATAAAGAGCCGTTTCCCCGTAAAGCTCCCCTTCTTTACAGGGTACCGCAGTTTCTTTCTTTCCGTCTGGTATCATTTTTACTCTGTTTCTTCGGTTGTGTTATCATAGTACTACATTAATACAAAAGAGGTCAAGAAGAATGTTCTTATTTTTTTAAAACTGCTATATCGTAATGAACAAACAGAAGAGAAGGAGCGCTTGCTATGAAATTTACAATAGATCTTGATTGCACGCCGGAAGAGGCCCGCGCCTTCATCGGGCTGCCGAATATAGCGCCGTTACAGGATGCTGTAATGGGTGAGTTGGAGGAAAAGATGCGGGAGAATATCCGCACACTTGATCCGGAGACGTTTGTTAAAACCTGGATGTCGCCAACGGTGCAGGGTTGGGGTGATATGCAGAAAATGTTCTGGGGGCAGATGGGGGTTGATCCCGCTGCCGCACAGGAAAATCTGAAGCAGAAAAAATGAATTCTGACTTTAAAGTAAGGGTTACAAAAGGCTGGTTATACAGGAAACTGGTTTTTACGTACGAAGGAGAAGAATTTGTGGTCGCGTATAATGGCCGGGAGTTTGTGCCTGTCTTTATTTTTACTATTTTTGACAGGGCGGCCCGCCTTGAAGTGCGGGTTTGGCCGTGGATTGCAACAAGGTCTTTACGTCTGTTCCTGGAAAACAAAGAGATATATGCAGAAGGCACATGACAGATACGATTTATGCATTAGCAACCGCACCGGGGCGGGCAAGCGTTGCGATAGTCCGTGTTTCCGGCCCCTGTGCGCATGAAAGCCGGAGGCTTATTGCGGAAAGGCCGTTTGAAAGAGCCCCTCTTGGAGTGATTCCTTTTGGGATACCTCCTGGCGCTCCTCTTAAAACCCCCTCCCCCACCCATGTATTATGTAAATTAATAAACCCTGTTTCACGTGAAACAATAGACCGGGCGCTGGTTTTGTCTTTTGAGTCACCGGCCAGCTTTACGGGCGAAGACGTTGTTGAGTATCAGCTTCATGGTGGTCCTGCTATTGTATCCTCCTTGTTGGCGGTGCTTTCAAGCCAGCCCGGCCACCGGATGGCGGAGCCGGGGGAGTTCACGCGCCGTGCTTTCGAAAACGGCAAAATGGACTTAACGGCAGCGGAGGCGGTGGCAGATTTAATCAATGCCGAAACACAGGCCCAAAAAGCACAGGCTCTGTCACAAATGGAGGGTTCTTTGTCCCGTCTTTATGATGGGTGGCGGGAAGATCTATCCCGGGCGCTGGCTTATTTGGAGGCGGACATAGACTTTCCCGATGAAGATTTGCCTGGTGGCGCTATGTCACAGGTCCGCCCTGCCCTTGAGGCCATTCTCTCTGCTATAAAAGAACATCTGGATGATAAAAATCGTGGGGAGCGTTTGCGGAGCGGTATTCAGGTTGCTGTTATAGGCGCACCGAATGCGGGTAAATCGAGCTTGGTAAATGCTCTTGCGAAACGGGATGTGGTTATTGTTTCTGCTCATGCCGGAACAACGCGGGATGTGATTGAAGTTCATCTGGATTTGGGGGGTTATCCGGTTATCCTTGCGGATACGGCCGGCTTGCGCCCCGACCAACTCCGGGGTACAGCGCAGGATTCTATAGAATCCGAAGGCATAAGACGGGCGCTTGATCGGGCGAAGCAGGCGGATATTCGTGTGCTGTTATTTGATATGACACAGGAAGAAGAGGATACCCATACGCTGGCCTTGCAAGACGATCAGTCGATTAAGGTTTTTAATAAATGTGACCAGTCCGTTGCCGGGAATGAACTGGCGGTTTCCGCTAAAACCGGAGAGGGCCTCGATGTTTTGATAGAGACATTGACGGCCCGGATTAAAGATATTCTGGGGACCCGTGAGACTCCTTCTCTCACCCAACACCGTCATCGTGAGGCTTTGGAAGAGTGTCTCGGTTCTTTATTGCGGGCGCAGACAGGAACGCAGGCGGAGCTTGTTGCTGAGGATGTGCGTCTTGCTATGCGGGCGCTGGGTCGTATTACAGGGCGTGTGGATGTAGAAGATTTACTGGATGTTATTTTCCGCGATTTCTGTATCGGGAAGTAACCCGGGGGAAATAATCAGGGGATTTAACTGGCAATTTTTCTTGTAATCGGGGTATAACACCCGCCATGGAAAAACTTTTTGATGTCATTGTTGTTGGTGGAGGGCATGCGGGCTGTGAGGCGGCTGCGGCTGCGGCCCGTATGGGGGCAAAGACCGCTCTGCTTACCCATAAACTCAGCACTATTGGTGTGATGTCCTGTAACCCCGCGATTGGTGGGCTGGGCAAGGGCCATCTGGTCAGAGAAATTGATGCGCTGGACGGTTTGATGGGGCGCGTTATTGATCGGGCCGGGATTCAGTTCCGGATGTTGAATTCTTCTAAAGGGCCGGCCGTACGGGGTCCGCGGGCGCAGGCGGACCGAAAGCTCTATAAAGAAGCAATGCAGGATATGTTGAATGACTATCTTAACCTGACCTTGCTGGAAGGTGGTGCGGACGATTTATTGTTGGATGATGATGGTGCTATTAAAGGCCTTCTAACGCTCGCGGGTGAAGAATTTTTCTGCCCCGCTGTTGTTTTGACAACCGGCACTTTTTTGCGGGGGACAATCCATAGAGGCGAGGAGCAAACACCTGCCGGACGTGTGGGTGAAGCGCCGACGATCGGGTTGGCTGAGACGCTGGAGCGTCTGCAATTTCCGTTGGGGCGTTTAAAAACCGGAACGCCGCCCCGCCTTGATGGGCGAACGATTGACTGGAGCGTATTAGAGGAACAGCCGGGCGATACGCCACCGATTCCCTTTTCTTTCATGAACAATGAAATTACAGTTCCTCAGATCAAATGCCACATCACTTATACGAATAAAGAAACACACAGAATTATCCAGCAGGATATCCACAGGGCGCCGATTTATTCAGGCCAGATTGAGGGCGTAGGACCGCGTTATTGCCCATCGATTGAGGATAAAGTTATGCGGTTTGCCGACAAAGACAGGCATCAGATTTTTCTGGAGCCGGAGGGTCTGGATGATCATACGGTTTATCCCAATGGGATTTCAACATCCCTGCCTGTCGATGTTCAGGAGGCCCTTTTAAAGACCATTCCCGGGCTGGAAAATATAGAGGTTTTAGAGTGGGGGTATGCGGTAGAGTATGACTATGTCGATCCCCGTGATTTAAAGGCTACATTGGAGTCCCGTCGTTTGAAGGGCTTGTTTCTGGCCGGGCAAATCAATGGTACGACGGGCTATGAGGAGGCCGCGGCGCAGGGTTTGATGGCGGGCGTTAATGCGGCTTTAAGGGGTGGTGACGGCGATAAAAATAGCGACTTTACTTTGGACCGCGCCGAAGCCTATATAGGCGTTCTTATTGATGATTTGATTACGCGGGGTGCGCCGGAGCCGTACAGGATGTTTACCAGCCGGGCTGAATATCGCTTGCGTTTACGGGCGGATAATGCCGATCAGCGCCTTACAGACAGAGGCATAGAAATAGGTTGTGTGGGTGCTGAAAGGACGGCTCTGTGGGGTGCAAAAAGCGCGGCTTTAGCCCATGGCCGTGAGGTGCTAGAGGCCTTGCGGGCGACGCCGAATGAATTACAAAAGCAGGGTATAGAGGTTAACCTGGACGGGGTGCGCCGAACGGCGTTTGATTTGCTGCGTTTTCCTCATATCGGATGGTCTGATTTGAGCCGGATATGGCCGGTGCTTCTAACAATAAAGCCGGCGGTGGCCGAGCAGATTGAAATTGATGCGCTTTATGCCGGTTACATGGCGCGGCATGATGCGGATATTAAAGCCTATCGTAAAGACGAAAACCTTCTTTTGCCCGTTGATCTTGATTATGATCATGTTGGCAGCCTTTCTAATGAGGCGCGCCAAAAGCTAGAAATCGCCCGTCCGGAAACGCTTGGGGCGGCCTCTCGTATTCCGGGTGTGACGCCGGCTGCTGTCGTTGCTCTTCTTCGACACGTTAAACGGAAGGCCGCCTGATATGGAGGCTTCTTCCGAAACCCGCGCCCGTCTGGATCAATATCAGGCCCTGTTGTTGAAGTGGCAAAAGGCCGTTAATCTGGTGAGTGGGAAGACGCTGGACGAGGTCTGGGATAGGCATTTTGTAGATTCCGCACAATTGCTGCCGCTCATCCCCGCAGGAAAGAAAACGCTTTTTGATATAGGAAGCGGGGCGGGGTTTCCAGGTCTTGTGCTCGCGATTATGAATCCGGCACTGGATGTTCATTTGATAGAATCTGATCACAAAAAATGCACATTCTTATCCACTGTTTCACGTGAAACAAAAACACCCGTAACAATACATAGTGAGCGTGTTGAAAACATGTCAAAGAAAATTGTCCCCGCTATTGTAACGGCGCGGGCCTTAGCTTCTCTGGATAAGTTGATGGCGTATTGTCTGCCCTGGGCAGAGAGGAATCCGGCGCTTATTATGTTGTTTTTAAAGGGTGAAAAGGCAGAGGCGGAAATTAAAGAAGCGCGCAAAAAATTTAGCTTCGGTCTTCAAAAACACCAGAGTCAGACAATGGATAATGCGGCTATTTTGGAGGTTTCGAATCTGTGTATAACCAGTAGGTGAGAAACCGTTTTTCTTGACCAATGGGCGCGATTTCTGGCATCGTAGCCTTTGTTCCAGACAAACAATTTAGCCAGTGGAGTGAGACCGCCATCATGACGCAATATCCAGCGCGCTATCCCCTGACTTCAAAGCCGCCCCGTACGTCATCATCTGTAACGGTATCCCGTATCCCCCGTATTCTGGCTGTTGCCAATCAAAAGGGCGGTGTGGGTAAAACGACGACAGCCATTAATTTGGCAACCGGTCTTTGTGCTGTAGGAAAACGTGTTCTTTTGGTCGATCTTGATCCGCAGGGTAACGCCTCTACGGGGTTGGGGGTCAGGCGCTCAACGATCCAGAAAAGCACTTATGATGTTATTTTCGGCGATGTAAATGTTCTGGATGCTCTTGTGAAAACCAAGGTACCCGGCCTGTCTGTGGTGCCCTCTTCTGTCCATTTGTCGGGGGCCGAAATCGAACTGGTTACGGCCAAGCGCCGGGAATACAGGCTGCGGGAGGCCTTGCGCAACCCCATGCCCTACGATTACATTATCATTGATTGCCCCCCCTCTCTGAATTTGCTGACGCTTAATGCGCTGGTGGCGACCGATTCGATTGTTGTTCCGCTGCAATGCGAATTTTATGCTCTGGAAGGGCTTAGCCATCTGGTGAAAACGGTGGAGCGTGTCAAGAAGACCTATAACCCCCGTTTGAATATTCACGGTGTGTTGTTAACCATGTATGACAAGCGGAATAATTTATCCGGTATGGTCGCCCGTGACGTTCGTAAATTTTTTGGTGATAAGGTTTATAAAACGGTTATTCCCCGCAATGTCAGGGTATCAGAAGCCCCTTCTTATGGCTTGCCGGCCATTGTCTATGATATGAGATGCCCCGGTGCGCAGGCGTACATACATCTGGCTGGTGAAGTTTTGAAGCGCGAACGTAAATTAATGGGCCAAAGCAGGGCGGCGTGATTTCCATGACTGACAGTGATATTCCAGAAGAAAAAACAGACGAGGCCATAGATCCTAAAAATCGCGGTCTGGGGCGCGGTCTGGGCGCGTTGTTTGAGGATGAGGAGGGTGTTTACCCACAGGTTGGTTCGGAGGGGCACACGCCCGGCTCAAAGCGCCTTATGATGGGAGTCGGCGAGCTGGAGCCGGGAACGTATCAGCCCCGGCGTGATTTTCATGATGATACCCTGAAAGAGCTAGCCGAATCGATTGCCGTGCATGGTGTTTTGCAGCCGCTGATCGTCCGGAAAAAAAGTGGTTTTGATGATTTGTATGAGATTATTGCCGGGGAACGCCGCTGGCGTGCCGCACAAATAGCGCAGCTTCATGAGGTTCCTGTTATTGTTCATAAGCTGGATGATAAAGCCTGTCTTGAGATTGCTCTGATCGAGAACTTACAGCGCGAAGACCTTAATTCCATTGATGAAGCACGCGGCTATAGCGATTTAATAGAAGAGTTCGGCCATACGCAGGAAAAGTTGGCGGCGATTGTGGGGAAAAGCCGTAGCCATATTGCAAATACCGTGCGGCTGCTGAGCCTGCCTTCCGGTGTTTGTAAGCTTGTGCGGGAGGGTAAGCTAAGCGCCGGCCATGCGCGGGCGCTTATCACGGCAAAGAACCCCGAGGAGCTGGCAAAAATTATTGTAAATCAAGGGCTTAGCGTTCGAGAAACAGAGCGGTTGGTTGCCGATGAAGGTGACCGTCCAGACAAGGCGAAAAAACAGAAAGCGGAAAAAAGTGTCGACACGCTGGCTCTGGAAGAGGAAATATCAAACGCATTGGGAATGAAGGTTGCGATTAGTGTAAAGGGCCAGTCAGGTGCCATGAAAATTTCCTTTAAAAATCTCGATCAATTAGATGAGGTTTTGCATCGTTTGTCCCATTATCCCGGGCGCTCTCAGGCAGGCTGATCATTGTCTGGATGTGGCTGGTTTCATAAATAAAGGCCGGACAATCTCTTGCCCGGCCTTTGGTGTTCATTTTATATTGAATCGAAACAATTTGCTAGCATTGCGGCGTTGTAGACTCATTTTTTCTTGTTTGAGCCCCATGTTTTTTCAATGTTTCTGCCGTTTCATTAAAGCCTCTTGTTTGAGCAAGGCCCAAAGGTGTCTGGCCCTTATTGTCAACGGCGTTAATAATATTTGTAAGGCTGCTGCCGTCTTCTGACATTTGTTCCAGAAGCTGCCCAAGGACAGAATTTCTGTTGGCGGCAGCAAACCAATGGACAAGATTGCGGCCCATAACGGAGTCCTTTTCGGCAATATCGACTTCACTACAGGTCAGAACACAATCTTCACCGTTATAGGCAGCTTTCGCGCACTTTGTTAATGTTTGCGGTGAGTCTGTATTCATTTTTCTTCTCCTTAAAGGTTAAAAACGCCATATAAATTTATATGGTCCTTTTACATATCATTATAATAATATTATTACAATAAAAAAGAACGATAGCGGGAGTTTTTTTTAGAGAAAGAAACAAAAAATCAAAAATCAGGCCGCTTTGGCAATATTTTTGCTAATACCCAGCAGGGTTTGGCTGCAGAGTGTTTCAACGGGCATGCCTGTTTTTTTACATTGGGCTTCCAGAACAGTCAGGCGCTGCAATGTGCTCTCTATACGCCCCAGCGGCCAGCGTTGTAATTGCATTTTAAAGGCCGATTCCTGTTTGAAAAAGACAGGTGGCCTAAGAGATTTTATCGCCTGATTTAGGTCTTGTCCTGACTCTATACGGGCTTTGGTGATGTGAAGTCGACGAAGGTGATTTTGTAAGGTGCGTAGAACGGCAATAACCGATACGCCTTCATTTATTAAGTGGGAATAGGTTTTTAAGGCCGTTTCCGTGTTTCCCCCGATAACGCTGTAAACAAGGTCTTCCAGTGATTGAACGCCAGCTTCTCCGCAACAGGTCTGTACGTCATGCAGCATTATTGCTTGTTGAGCAGATTTTTCTGAGGAGGGGCCGCCCATATAGGTTATAAGCTTCTCGATACCGCTACGCGCCTGCCCCCGGTCTCCGGTCAGGTTACTTGCCAGCCAGTTCAGGGCGTCCGGTTCTATTTTGTGACCGGTTTGGTTAAGTTCCTGACGAATGAGAACAGTTAAGTCGCGCTCCCCTTCCACGTAGCAGGGCACGGCGGCCGTATTTTTTTCTTTTTCAAAAAGTTTACGTAGGGCAGAGCGGGGGCTTAATTCCCCAGCCTCCAGAACAAGCAGATTTTGCAGGCTGGGATTTTGCAGATAATTTTTGAGTGCCGGGGCAATCTTATCACTACTGTCCTCAATACGGATCAGACGATCTCCCCCCATCATGGATAAAGCATGGGCTTCATCCATCAGGCGGGCCGGGTCTTCCAACAAAGCCCCTGCCGACAGGGTGACCGCATTAAAAGGGTCGTTCAAATCATCAACTATCGTTTTCCCAAGAGTTTGAGCGCGTTCCCGCATCAAACCGTTATCCGGCCCGTAAATCAGGATAGCCCGTATTTTGGGGTCGGGTTTTTTAATAAAAGGCTCAATATCCCGAAATTGAATTTTCATGGCTGAGTCTGGGGTTGTGAAGCGCGAGCAAAATACAAGGACAGTTGCATCTCTATTTGTCGTGCCAGTTCATCCAGAGCATTCAGGCGGGCATTGTCTTCGGAAACGCGGGTTGTAAATTGGCTTTTAAGAACATTGTAGCTTGTGATTGCGGTTAAGTTGCGGGTCACCAACGGTTTATCAGCGTTTTTACCTGTAAGAATCACGGTTATTCTCAGCCGCAATTGCGCCCGTGTAGCGTCTGAGCTTTTCGTGATATCAAGGTCTGTTTTTGCTTCCTGAATAGAAGAAACGCTCAGATTATATTCCGGATTTGCGGGGCGCGCTGTTTTGTAAAAACGGTCGATCAGGGCATTACGCAGATATTGTCCTTCGCGATCAGGGATGTTTTCAATGTAAACGCGGCTAAAATTTTCTGTAACGCTGCTTTGATAAAGCCCGCTGTGATTCGTGCCATAGACGGGCTGGAAGCCGCAGGCATTCAGGAGCAAGCAAAAAACTAAAAATAGAGTCGAAAATAATATTTTCATGACTGACAGTTTAACCACGAAGACTCTAGGAAACAACAACATTGACGATCCGGCCGGGGACAACAATGACTTTACGGATTTTCTTACCTTCAACGGCCTTTTGTATGCCGGGGTCAGCTAATGCCGTATCTTCTGTCGTTTTTTGATCGGCATCGGCAGGTAAGGTGATGGTAGCCCGGACTTTGCCGTTAATTTGTACGCCAATTGTGACAGTATCTGTTTTTAGCAGGGTCTTGTCAGCCTGTGGCCATGCGGTGTCTACCAACGGGATGTCATGTCCGAGTTGAAGCCATAAGTCTTCGGCCAGATGGGGAATCATAGGATTCATGAGCATCACAAGCGTTTCGAGCCCCTCCCGCAGAACGCAGAAATCATCGTTATTGTCGGATTTAAAGTCGCCCAGAGCGTTTGAAAGCTCACGAATTTTGGCAACGGCCTTGTTCATATGAAAGGCTTCAATGTCCGTTGTAACGCCTATAATTGTTTTGTGAATGACACAGCGTAAAGCGGCGGCGTCTTCTCCGATATTATCCGGTATCGTTGTTCCAGGGGCGGGCAGGCTGCCTTTTGCTTCGGCAATCAGGCGGTAAAGCTTATTGATGTAACGCCATGCGCCCTCAATGCCGGAGGCCGTCCATTCCAGATCCCGTTCCGGCGGTGAGTCAGAGAGGATAAACAGCCGCGCCGAATCCGCACCATAGGCTTTTATGATCTCCTCCGGGTCGACAACATTCTTTTTGGATTTTGACATCTTGATGGAAGGGCCGACTTTTACTGGTTTTTGATCTTTTTCGGTCAGGCAAACCCCGCCTTCCGATTTTTCTATTTCAGTAGGGTTTAGCCATTTACCATCACTGTCCTGATAGGTTTCATGCGTAATCATGCCCTGCGTAAAAAGGCCGGCAAAAGGTTCTGCCGTATCCAGATAGCCGCAATCTTTTAAAGCACGGGTGAAAAAGCGGGAATAAAGCAGATGCAAAACGGCATGTTCAACCCCCCCGATATACTGATCAACCGGCAGCCAGCGTTCGACTTTATTTTTGTCAAAGGCGCTGTTTTCATTGCGGGGGTCGGCATAGCGCGCAAAATACCAGCTCGATTCAAAGAAGGTATCAAATGTATCCGTTTCCCGCCGGGCTTCTTTGCCACAAGCCGGGCAATCAACTTTTTTCCATGTCGGGTGGTGTTCCAGAGGGTTTCCGGGTTTATCAAAGGTCACGTCTTCGGGCAGGATAACGGGCAACTGGTCTTCCGGAACAGGAACAATGCCGCATTCTGCGCAGTGAACGAAAGGAACAGGACAGCCCCAGTAGCGCTGCCGTGATACGCCCCAGTCCCGCAAACGGTACTGAATTGTACCAAATCCAGTATCCTGTTCTTCTATTTTAGCGATAATGGTTTTTTTGGCGTCTTCGACACTCATACCGTCCAGAAATTCAGAATTGGCCAGTTTGCCGGGGCCGTTATAAGCCTCTTTGTCGATGACAAAATGATCCGGGTCTTCTCCTTCAGGAATAACGACAGGCCGGAGGGGCAGGTTATATTTATGAGCGAAATCACAATCCCGTTGGTCGTGCGCGGGAACGCCGAAAATCGCGCCTGTACCGTAATCCATCAGGATAAAATTAGCGACATAAACGGGAAGTTGCCGATCGGCCACAAACGGGTGCTGCACCGTATGACCCGTATCAAACCCAAGCTTTTCAGCCTGTTCAATGGCGGCTTCGGAGGTGCCGATAGACTGGCATTGTTGCACAAAAGCATCAAACCCGGGTTTGTCGCCCGCCAGTTTTTGAGCCATGGGATGATCCGGTGCCAGAGCAACGAAGGAGGCGCCGAAAATCGTATCGGGCCGGGTGGTGAAGACTTCGATTTGTTCATTTGTTTGCCCGTCAGCACCGACAACACCCCACTTAAACTGTAGTCCTTCGGACTTTCCGATCCAGTTTTCCTGCATGATGCGGACTTTTTCCGGCCAGTTGGGGAGGGTTTTCAGGCCTTCCAGCAAATCTTCGGCATAATTGGTGATTTTCAGGAACCACTGATTTAGCTTCCGGCGTTCAACCGGTACACCGGAGCGCCACCCGCAGCCGTCAACAACCTGTTCATTGGCCAGAACCGTATTTTCCACCGGATCCCAGTTCACAACGGATTCTTTGCGGTAAGCGAGGTCTTTTTTGTAAAAATCGAGGAACATTTTTTGTTCGTGCTTGTAATATTCCGGGTGGCAGGTGGCTATTTCGCGGTTCCAGTCAAAGGAAAAGCCAAGAGATTTAAGCTGTTCACGCATAATAGCGATATTGGCGTAAGTCCATTTTGCCGGATGTTCATTTTTTTCAATGGCGGCGTTTTCCGCCGGAAGGCCAAAGGCATCCCAGCCCATCGGGTGGAGAACGCTGTAACCTTTTGCCTTTTGGTAGCGGGCGGCGACATCGCCCAGTGTATAAACGCGGACATGTCCCATATGAAGACGACCGGACGGATAGGGGAATTGTTCAAGGACGTAACATTTTTCTTTTGTGCAATCATCCGGGACAACGAAGCTCTGGCGTTCATCCCAGAGTTTTTGCCATTTCTTTTCTGCTTCTTTTATATTGTAGCGGGTCATTTTTTATTGGTCATTGCCCATTTGTGCCACACGCATTTGGCGGGCGCGGGTCAGGATGGCATCTTCAAGTTCCCGCCCTGTTTCCAGAGAGGGTGTTGTGTCCTGCCACTCATTATTACGGCGGGTTTGTTTGAAAATCTTAACCTGAATACCGTCAGAACGAAGCTGCCGGTCAAGAATAAAGACATTCAGCTTAAAGCGCTCCGAAGGGCTGCTTGGTGGGGCATACCAGTCCGTCAGGATAACGCCGCCAAAAGGATCGGCGCTTGCCAGCGGCATGAAGGACACAGTGTCCAGTGACGCGCGCCATAGGAAGCTGTTCACCCCAATGCCGGTTGTGCCTTTGTCTTCCTTGCTGCGTCCGAACAGGCCGGAGCCTTCATTTCCGAAGATGCCCTCCGGCTGGCTATAGATGTCATTGGCATTGGCCGAGCTGTTGCGGTCCATCCCCGTCGGGTACTTGGCTTCTCTTTTTATGTCGCTGCCGCAGGCGGAAAGCCCCGTTAAAGCCACGACTGTTATTATTGCCACTATAAGCGGACGCAAACCGTTCATGAGTTACTCACCCTCGTTGTCTATATACAAAAATAAAACAATCCGCTTTCTAGCACGCTCTGAAAAATGCCTCAAGAGAAGAGTTTTATAAGGCCCCATTATATCCGTAGCACATTCCCATTCTCCCCCCCCTCTTCACGTCACCCCGTTCCCCCGCCTTCGCGGAGGACAGGCTGCGGACGGGGTCCATTTTATCAGTCATCACGAAGGCGGGACAATAGATTCCGGCCTGCGCCGGAATGACGTAAAAGAAGTTGGCGCGTTTCTTTTGCGCGGGCTGCCAATCTGTCAGCGCATTACATAACACTTACAGGGGTGACGGGAGAGTGTGAGGCGATAATAACGCCCGTCAAACACCTGTTGTAAAAATGCAACATCCCTTTAAAAAACGTGACATATTTGCACAACTTACCTTGACGCTGCGCTTAAACACAGGCTTACTAGGGCGGTCATTGCTTAACGGTGGTGATTCTATTGTGATCCCTTCTGGATCCCTATTCAACTAAACTGGTCTATTTTTTAATTGTGATTGGAGAAACGACAATGAAAAAACTACTACTTGGCAGTGCTGCCATTCTAATGGGTCTAGCTGTGACTTCACCGGCGCAAGCTGGCGAAGGCGTGAAGCTTGACCTTGGGGGCCATTTCAAAGGCTATGTATCTTATCTGGATCAAGACGAACGTCGCGATATCGACACTGATGGAGCGGCTGATGATACACGGACTTTTGATGTCCTGCGTGAAACAGAAATCCACATGTCCGGTGAAACAACACTGGATAACGGCTTGACAGTCGGTGCGCATTTCGAAATGGAAGCAGACGGTTCCGATACATCCGGTACAACAAGAGATTCTTTCGAAGTTGAAGAATCATATGTGTATTTCTCCGGTTCATGGGGCCGCGTCAACTTTGGTGCTGAAGACGGCGCATCTTACCTCTTGCAGGTTGCTGCTCCTTCTGCAGACTCAAACTTTGACGGCATTCGTCAGTACGTAAACCCGGTTAACTATGCTGTAACAGATGATGCCGTAGTTGGTGTTGGTGCTGGTATTAGTGATCTCGGTGATTTATCTGCTGCCGGTTTGACACGGTTTGACTATGATAACAACCTGTCTACCAAAGCCAACAAAATCACTTATATGACACCTGTCTTTAACGGCTTCCAGGGTGGTATCTCTTATACGCCTGAATTGGATGACAGTGGTGTTGTTCCTGATGGTTCTAATGCCCTTCTTGGTAACAGCATTGATGATCTTGAAGATGATTACGGCGATGTTTGGGATGTTTCGGCCCGTTATGAAGGTCAGTTTGATGAACTGGGCGTCACATTGGGTGCTGGTTTCTCCCATGCGGAACTTGAAGATAACGATGCGCTCGGTGCCGGTGGTTCATCCTTGCTTGATGATCGTGAGCAATGGAATGTCGGTGTTGACTTTGACTGGGGTGCCTTTGGTCTTGGTGTTGCTTACACAGAAGATGATCTGGGTACAACAATAAGCGGTGATCAGGAAACACTGGTTGTTGGTGCTGATTATACGACAGGCCCTTACAAACTGGGCGTTAGTTACTACACACAGGATCTGAACCTGGCTGGTGCTGCAAGTCTTACCGGTACACCTCTCTTTGTTGGTGTTAATGGTATCGCTGCCGCTGCAACAGGTGACATGGAAACAGAACGCTGGACGGCAGGTGTTGTTTACACTTACGGCCCCGGCATGACGTTCCGTGGTTCCGTGAGCTTCATCGAAAACGAAATGCCTACAACGGCTGATGCGGCTGATTTCGAAGCCACAACAGTTCTGTTGGGTACGCAAATCAACTTCTAATCATCTGATTGGAAGATTACGATTTAAAGGAAGGGGTATGGTTTCGGCCATGCCCCTTTTTTATGTTTTTTCGAGGTGGTTTTTACCATCAAGCCATCAAGCCATCAGGGCATTACAGACTCTGAGATCGTTGTGTTCACCCTCTTCGTCTTTCGTCACCCCGGTGAAGACCGGGGTCTATTGACCCACAGCGTGCAGGTCTATGAATGGATTCCGGCCTTCGCCGGAATGACGATAAAAAAACTTGCTGTCTTCGTGTCTTGGTGGTTTAAAAATAATCCAGCCATGCTGGCTTTTTAATAGGACGAAGTATAGAAAAAGATGACAGCAATTTCTGAAAATAGAACGATTATTCAAGATAAAATAAGGGCGGCGGCCAAAAAAGCAGGCCGTGACCTTTCTACGATTAACCTTGTGGCGGTCAGCAAAAAACAGACTCCGGCACGTATTCAGGAGGCTCTTGATGCCGGGATGCGCCTGTTCGGTGAAAACAGGGTGCAGGAGGCCTATGAGCATTGGGCGGCGTTGAAACCGTCTTATCCCGGCCTGAAACTTCATTTGATTGGCCCGCTTCAAAGCAATAAGGCAGTAGAGGCTGTGGCTTTGTTCGACTGTATTGAAACAATAGACAGGCCTAATCTGGTTGATGCTTTGACGTCAGAAATGAAAAAGCAGGGTAAGTCTTTTCCCTGCTTCATACAGGTGAATACGGGGGAAGAGCCGCAGAAATCGGGTATATTACCGGCGGACTTACCGGATTTGCTGATTTATTGTGGTGAAAAGGGCTTAAAAATTAACGGATTAATGTGTATGCCGCCCGCCGCCGAACCCCCTGCTCTCCATTTTTCTTTTTTAAAAAAACTGGCACAGCGGCATGGTTTACCAAATTTGAGTATGGGGATGAGCGGTGATTTTGAAAAAGCTGTTTTATCCGGCGCAACCCATATTCGTGTGGGAACGGCCTTGTTTGGTGAACGGGAATGAAACACATCTGTTGTCACCCCCGCGGTTCGCGAAGGCGAACTTATCGGCGGGGGTCTGGTTATAGAGAGCATCTTTGCTGCACACCACAGGCCCCGGATGCCCGCACGCAATTGGTTCGAAGCGGAAAGCCGCGTGAACCGTAGCGCCCACGCAGCTCCGCTGCTTCGGGCGCATGAACGCGGGCATGACGGTGTTTTATCACTTCCAAGACGCCTTTAATCATTAAAGACGTAACGCGCGATGCTGCGGGGCTGTGTTGGCGCCGGTTCCGGGGGGCCAAGGGCTGCAAAACTGAGGGTGCTTCCCGGTAAATCACTCACGCTGTGGTTTTCCTGTTCTGCAAGAGCCTTGTTAATGCGGTTTTCTGGATGATCCGTTTCCTGTTGTCGGAAGGTTGGCGTTTTTCCCTCTGTTACCATCGCCATAACGTTGTCGGTAATATCTTTTCCTGTCTCATACTCAACCATCACATTGACAAGGCCTGCGGCACCCCCTGCCGGGCCGCCATAAAGTGTACCGCCGATAATTTTGGAAATCGGTTTGGCCTCATCGCCGGTTATATCGCGGTAAATATGGTTGATTATGGGGATATGTTGTAAGGGATTGATCATATCCAACAAGTCACCAAAGGTAAATTCTTCCGGTGCGGAGAGGTGCGGAGAGGAAGAATTTTCTGCATAAGAGAGCGCGGGCCCGGTTTGATCTGCTTTATGTTGTTCGGTAAGAGAGAGGCGGGTGCTTATAGCGTCTTTGGCCGTATCCTGCCGTTCCCATACAGGGATAGAGCCGGCCATGCGCTTATGCTTTCTCATCGTCAGGACAACCCTGCCGCTTTTTTGTGCGGGCTCGGTTACTGTATTATATGCCGCTTCGATCATTAAAACCTCTCTATAGGCTTTGTGTTGCAAAGGATGTGCCAGCTTTTCCGCCTCGTTTTTTGTTTTGCTGGAAAAATATGGGAAAAAGATGCCGTGTGGCGTTTTCTACCTTAAAAAGCTTTCAATATTTGATAGACTTTTCTCCAAAAGAGGGAAGACCATAAAATGAATATAAAAGCCGGTAAAATTATTGCCGTTATTTCCGATGATGTTTTGCGGGCCTTACTGGAAGATGCCTTTAAACGCTATATTGTCGGTGATGTCGTTTTTTATAAAACGGGGCAGGCGGCGCTTGAGGATATTCAAGAGATGCAGGATCATATACAAGCGGGCGTTGTTCTGCTGTTTGATTCATTGCCGGATATGGATACAGAGGCCTTTCATGGGGAAGTCAGGAAAGGGACAAGGGCTTTACCGCTCATGATTGTTTTTCCTTCTGCTGAAGTCGGTAATATTGATATTCCAAAAAATGATGTATTTCACTGGCCTTTACGGATGGGAACTTTTCTTGATCGCATAGAAAAACACAGACGGCAGGAGCAGCTTTCATGGAGCGGTGTTAAAATCTGTATTGGTCCGTACAGGCTTATGCCGGAGGAAGGGCTTTTGGTTGGTGACGGCGATCACTGTACTGTGCGTCTGACAGAAAAAGAACGCGATATTCTGTTGAAATTATATCAGCAAAAAGGTGAAATTATAGACCGCCGTGAATTGTTGGATGATGTCTGGGGGTATGTGGAGGGCATGGAAACGCACACACTGGAAACGCATATATACCGTTTGCGGCAAAAGCTGGAAGAAGACCCTGCAAAACCGCTCTATCTGGTAACGGACGGTATGGGCTATAAGCTGGCTGTTTAGCTTTGTTTTATCTTTTTAACGGCATTAACCAGACTTTGCAGGAAACTGCTGTCGCGTGAAAGGGTGAGCTCTTCAATGTGGCGCGTAGCTGCCAGTTCATTTAGATCGGCAATAAGCTGATGAATGGTGCGCAACTCCTGAGGGGTTAATGTGGGGGCGTTCTCCCCTTTTGTTGTTTCACGGACTTCCGGGGGCTTTTGTTGTTCATGATGAACGGCGCGGGACGTGCTTTCATAGGCCTTTGCCGCCTTTGCAGCCGCCGGGGAAGATGGTTTTTTTGCGCTCGGTGTTTTGATATTTTCTTGCGGTGTTATATTCTGTTGCGGTTGCGGGCCTTTAACCAGACCATCCAGAAAAGCTTTTAAAGCGCTGATCGAAACAATCGTGCTGTCTTCCCACAGCGATGATTCCGTTCCCTCGTCTTCGCTATCATGTTTTTTGCGGCGGTTTTCGTCTTTCTCCTCGTGCCTGATACCCAGCCTTGTATTTGTAGATTCTGTGCGGTGGAATGTGCTTTTAAACAGGGGGTCAAGGCGTGAATACATAACGAAGGCCTTATCCTTTATTTATTAAATAGATCTTGTAGAAGCTTATATTCGTCTGAGACAAACCAGTCTTCTTCATAAGACCAGATGAAGCTGTCATGGTTGGGCGACCATATTTCTATGCTTCCGATTTCTGTCAGAACCATCCACAATTCTATATTATCTACAATAAAAGGCGCCTCTTTACCGGCAGAAACAGGACGAAGGCGCAGGACAAGTTCGGCGTTTAATTGTATGGCTTCTGCCTTCATTCTTAGACGTTTGGCAAAAAGAACAAACTCTTTTGATGTAAATTGAAGGGATAAGGCGTTTTCTATTTCATTGGGGATAAGGGTTACCCATATATCGCCAGCCTGAAAGGGAAAGTGACTTTCTTTTATATCTGTAAAAACAATATTAACGGGTATTTTTTGGCGTTTTTTAACTAGATCTTCTCTCTCAAGGGCGTTGGGAAATTTAATCATGACTTTGGCCTTAATAACGCTTAAATCCTCATCCGGAAAATAGTCACGAAACCCCTGTTCAAGGCGATAAGAGTCCTTTTGTAGGATTTTATCCTGATCTTCAGGCTGTGCCTTCAGGTAACTATCTGAATATTTTACCCAGTCGTAGAAATCCGGTGCCATGTTAGAAAGCCTGTAAAAGGCAAAGCCCGCTTTTTCAGCCTCTGAATATTTATCCTTATCCAAAAGCGCATAGGCGTCAGAGGGGAAGAAGAAAAGGAAAACCCCGAGAAGAGCAACCATTGTGAATGCGCGCATTTTTTTTGTATCTTCCATAAAATTTCTACAGTTTTTGAGCCGCAACGAATTATATATTATACTGATATTATGCACTATCTTGTTCTGTTTTCGCAATTAACAAGCGGTTTTTTTATGGATCATTCTGATGATGAAAGTGACGAGCTCTGGGATTACGTGACCCGTAATGTGGAGAAATTGGAGAAAGACGATCCCGTTCAAGCGGCTGATTCCAAAAAGAAAAAACAGGAAATCCGCCCTGTTGAGACGGTGAAAACACCTCTTTCTTCTTCTGTTGAAAAAGAAAAACAGAAACTTTCTTCATCTTTGGGGCTTGATCGCCGTACGGATGAAAAGCTTCGGCGGGGTCAAATGTCGGTTGAAGCGATACTGGATTTACACGGCCTTTCACAAAGGGAGGCCTCTCCGGCCTTAACAAGCTTTATAAACACGGCTTATGAACAGGGAAAGCGTTGCGTTCTTGTTGTAACAGGAAAGGGCAAAAACAGCAGGAAACAGGAAGACGGTGAATTTGTATCTTCTCCCGGTGTTTTGCGGCAACGTGTGCCGGAATGGTTGCGGGACGATCCGCTAGGCTATCTCGTTTTGCGTTTTTACCCCGCTAAGCCACAGCACGGTGGTGACGGTGCTTTTTACGTTCTTCTTAAAAGAAAAAGATGAACCCCGTTATTTTACCGTTATTTCACGGGAAATTCGGCGCGTGAAACTGTTGCCATCCGGTGATATTCTGGTTAAACGCAGGGTGCCGGTATATGTGCCCGGAACAAGGCTGTTATTGCGTATTTTTTTGCCGACATAATAAAATTGCCGGGCCCTGTTTTTCTCTTGTTCTGTTGTCCGGGTGGCAAAGATACGACCGTATGAATCCTGAATTTCAAGCGTGATCATGTCACCTTTGACAGCCCCGTACAGGCCGGCCCAGAAGGTAAGCGCGGGTATATTGGCAGGGAGCGTGTCCGGGGAAGATATGTCTTGTTTGATGGCATCGAAATCAGGAACGTCCGCTTTAAATCCGGCGGCATAAAGCGAAACAGGCTCATAGTTTATCGCGGATTTTGATTTCCACAAACTTGTTCCGTTTTGAGCGCATCCCTTCATATCGTCAAAACCTGTGAAGGGGTCAATCGTGTGGGATTCAAAAAAGGCACCGAAATGCAAATGCGGAAATTCAGCAATGCCGGAATGACCTATTTCACCTATTTTGTCTCCGGCTTTGACAGTCTGGTCAGGTTTTACAACAATGCTGTCTTGTTTCATGTGGCAATAAATAGTTTGCCAGCCATAGCCGTGTTTGAGAACAACACCGTTGCCGCAGCCTTTATTCTCCGCCTTCATATTTTTGATGTCTTCCGGAGAGGGAAGGCGGTCTTCGCTTTCATTACGGACCCGCAGGACAGTGCCGCCGGCTGCGGCATGAACAGCAACGCCTTTTTCCATGGTTTTCCAGTCGGCAATGCCGATATCGGTACCATGATGGGCGTCATAAGTCAGGTGACCGCAGTGAAAGTCACTGGCAGAGTCGGGCTCCGGGTCAACATCAACATAATTGACGATCCAGCATGTTTCTCCTATGCGGCAGTCAACCGGGGCGGATAAACGAAGGCTCCTGTTTGCCATAGCGGAAAGAGGGGCAAACAGAGGCAAGAGGAGAAAAATCATAAAAAGCAGAACTTTAGTTGACATAACTTAGTGTTTCCCTGTAGTGTCCTCATCTTATGTAACACAGAAAAACGGAATAAGCAGCTATGAAGCGCGTAAGAAAAATTGATCCCTTTACGGGAGAGCATGAAGGCCGGAAACAGTCTCGCGATATGACCGAAGAGACGCGGTATAAGTGGGATTTTCGTTGTCTGAGCGAAGAATGTAATGCGGCGTTTTACTGGGTGCGTCCCCATAGAAAGTTTGAAAATACAAAGGAAGTTGATTCTACATTCCGGCGTTTTTCAAAAAGTCCTCACCAGGAAGATTGCCGGTTTGATTTTGAAAACAAGGTTTCCGCTCATAAAAACCTCACTTTTTTCAAAAATGGGCAGTTTCATTTACGGATCAATTTTCCGCTGGGGTCTTCATGGGCGGACCAAAATCCTGAAAAAGGACGTTTAACACGCGCACAAAAACGGGCGGCAGAAAACAATAAAGGCCTAAAGGCTGTCAGCAGTCTTTCCGAAATGGTCCATTTTCTGGAACGTGAATTTGGAAGTCTGGAGGATGAGGCGCTCGAAAACCTGGTCCTTGATTATCAGGGGCGTTCCTACCCCTGGCGGGAGATCTTTGCCGGAAACCGTCATTATTCAAAACTGTTTTCGGCGGCTACGGATGAAAATGAAGATGAATCGCGCTCTGTGTTAGCGGTATTACGGCCGGAAAAAGAAATAGCAGGGAACGCCAAAGGTAAACGCCGTTTTGTTTGTGCCATGCAGTCGGGACAAACGGAACGTGGCGCAGAAAATATTAAGCCTGTGATTACATGTGAAACAAAACTGTCAGTGTTGTCTGTAGAAGCAGCTATTCGTAACAATAAAACAGTTCTTATGGCCGTGCGGCCTTTTGTTTCCCCAACAACACTGACTTTGAAAAACAGACAAAATACACCTGTTTATCTGTACGCGTACAGCCACAACCAGATAACTGAAGTGAAAGCAGAGTACTGGAAAGCCGAGGCAGGCCAGAAAAAACAACCTGTGCAGCGTCTCCTTTTTGATAGTCCCTAAAGAATAAATTTGCTCAAATCTGTATTCTCGGCGAGCTCCGAAACGTTTTTCTTCACGTCTGATTTTGTGATGGTAATGCTTTCCCCTTTGCGCTCGCTGGCGGTAAAGCTGATGTCGTCCAGCAATTTCTCCATGACAGTCAGAAGGCGGCGCGCACCAATATTTTCTACTGTTTCATTGACTTCAAAGGCGACGCGGGCAATCTCATCAATCGCCCCGTCTTCAAAGTCCAGTGTTAAACCCTCTGTTTCCATCAGGGCTTTGTACTGAACAGGTAAAGAGGCCTCTGTTTCAGTCAATATGCGTTTGAAGTCATCTTGTGTTAAGGCGCGCAATTCCACGCGGATGGGCAGGCGGCCCTGTAATTCAGCTAAAAGGTCTGACGGTTTTGCATAGTGAAAGGCACCGCTGGCGATGAAGAGGATATGGTCTGTTTTGACAGGCCCGTATTTTGTGGTGACCGTTGTGCCTTCAATTAATGGTAATAAATCGCGTTGTACGCCTTCGCGGGAAACGTCGCCACTGCGCCCGTCTTGCCGCGATGTTATTTTGTCCACCTCATCGAGGAAGACGATACCGTTTTGCTGCACCAATTCCAGAGCAGAGGCGACAAGTTTATCTTCATCCAGCAACTTATCGGATTCTTCAGCAATCAGGACATCATATGAATCTTTAACTTTTATTTTCTTCTTCTTTGTTCTTGTGCCGAAAGCCTTGCCAAACATGTCATTCATATTGACCATACTCATGGATGCGCCGGGCATACCGGGGATATCCATGCTAGGCATAATGTCTGATTTATCTTCTACTTCAATTTCAATTTCGCGATCATTTAACTCCCCGGACCGTAATTTGGTCCGGAAGTTATCGCGTGTGCCTTCCGAGGCTGTATCACCAACCAGCGCATCAAGTACGCGTTCCTCAGCATAAGTTCCCGCCTGTGCCGTAACGGTTGCGCGCATCTTTTCCTGTGTCATATGAATAGCCATCTCCGTCAGATCGCGGATAATGGCTTCAACATCCTTGCCGACATAGCCGACTTCAGTAAATTTTGTGGCTTCAACCTTGATAAACGGTGCTTGTGCAAGCTTTGCAAGACGGCGCGCTATTTCTGTTTTTCCGACGCCGGTCGGGCCGATCATCAGAATGTTTTTGGGATAGACCTCTTCCTGCAGGGCCGGATCAATTTGCATGCGGCGCCAGCGGTTGCGCAAGGCAATAGCAACGGCGCGTTTGGCATCATTCTGGCCGATAATATAGCGGTCAAGCTCGAGCACAATTTCCTGTGGTGAGAGGGCTTGCATATCTCTGCTTCCCGTTTCATCCATTATTTTATCTTCATCTATTTTTTGAACGGCGTCACTCATAAGGACCTTAGATAGTCATAGAATGGCAAAAAATCAAGAAAATAAAGGCGTTTTGAGTGTTTTGAGTTTATGCCGCAGTTCCGGATGACGGTGCCCGACCCCCATGCTGATTTCAGCAAAGGCTCGCAAAAATTCTGTTTGTCGGGCCGTATTGCCGGAAGAGCAGAGCTGTGTGCCTATATTTTCAAGCAGGACCTGTGCTGTTTGGTCATGTCCGCGCAGGAGGGCGTTAAACAAGGGGGAAATTTTGCGCCGGTTGTCCTTTATTTGTGGCGCCAGCGCGGATACGGCTTGATGGTCACCGGCTACGGCCATTTTAAACAAAGCCCGCTCTTTCGCTCTTTCAAGATCAATATCATCCTGTGCGGCCACTTCATTTTTTGGGGGTTCTGGCTGTTTTTTTGTTTCTGTTTTTTCTTCAAGCATGAAGGCAGCATCAGCTTGTTGAAAAGCCGTGTTCGGTTGTAACTCAGACATTTTTTATAATTCCTCTATCGCCAGATTTTTTATTTTTATTCGTAGAGGCATTAATGACGCAGATGCACAAAAGAGCGCAACAAAAATCTTTCTACCATCGATAAAAAGAAATAATATTTCTCTTTATGTGGGGGCCGGGCCGGATTTTTTGTGGGGTTTTGCCAGAGAAGTTTTTGAAAGAGGATCGCTTTTGTTTTCACTTATCATGTCCTGAATTCTTTCATAGGCCCGGCTCGCTTCTTTTTTATCGACATAGAAAATGGTGCTTTCAACGGGAATGATATCACCCAACAGGCCATAATGAGGTTTATAGAGCAGGATAATCCGGTCTTCACGTTGCTGAACGGCTGCGATATCAGAGGGGCGTGTGTAATAAGGGTGTCCGATGTCATTATTGAGGACAAGCCCCCTTACTTCTGGCATTTTACAGGCGATTTTAAAGGCCAAATCATGCTGGTATTTCCGGGTGACCGCGTCTTTGGTAAGGCGGGCATCGTTAAAGGCTTTTGCTATACCTTCGTTCGTGCCGTCATGCCTTTCCCGGAGATTGTCTAGAATTTGGTTCATGTTCTGATCTTGCGGCGCGTGAAGGCTAAGAAGTCCTGCTTTTTTGAATTCTATGTGCAACTCATTTAAATCACCAAAAATCCGTCCGATATGGGCTGTGTTGAGTAATACATGACCTGCTTGGGAAATATCTGTCAGCGCTTCTGAGGATTCGATTTTAAGAATTTCATTCTTGCGAAGAGCCCGCTCCCAACGAAAATAGAAGGGCCAGAAATAAGACATATCCAGCGCTTTTGTTTTAACGGTCCCTTTCCCGACAACACCTATCGTGACGTCTGTTTCCAATGGATTGTCATAGGAATCAGGTTCGACAGGAACCGATGTGGAAATATAAGAGACAGCGTACGGTCGGGCATACAGCGTTTCTTCCTGACCGTTGTTCTTATAAGAAAAAGGGAAAAGTTCCATACCGGCAGCAGATGTTTTTTCCAGACATTTTTCCATGCTGGCCTGTTTTTCATGGAGACGTAGAACGGGCCCGTCTTCAGTGAAGAAATGGATCACTCCTGTTTCTTTATTATGTGTGATCGCTGTGAGCATGGCAGTTTCAACCTCCCGTGCTTGTTGTCCTCTCGGTGCAAAATTTATAATATGAGTCATGGGGACAACGCACTTTTTAAAGCTTATGAAAACATTTAAAGCTTTTC
Source organism: Alphaproteobacteria bacterium (assembly GCA_021776075.1). Lineage (GTDB taxonomy): Bacteria > Pseudomonadota > Alphaproteobacteria > Micavibrionales > Micavibrionaceae > JAJFGQ01. The sequence goes on from JAJFGQ010000044.1 coordinate 41,170, forward strand.
TACAACAATATTGTTATTGGTGTAAACACAAATTTGCGCGGCGACTTCCAGACCCTTACGGGCAATCGCTTCGGCATCCATATCTTTACGGTCAGCCAGTGCCCGGGCGGCGGCTAACGCATAATTACCACCGGACCCAATGCCGATAATGCCATCTTCAGGTTCAACGACATCACCCGTACCGGTGAGAATCAGGGACGTGTCCTTGTCACAGACGACCATCAAAGCCTCCAACCGGCGCAGATATTTATCCGTGCGCCAGTCTTTGGCGAGCTCTACGCAGGCGCGGGTTAGTTGCCCCGGGTGACTTTCCAGTTTGGCTTCCAGCCGTTCGAAAAGGGTGAAGGCATCTGCCGTAGCCCCAGCAAACCCTGCAATGATATTATTATCTTTTCCCAGACGGCGGACCTTACGGGCATTGGATTTCAGAACGGTTTGTCCCATGCTGACCTGCCCGTCTCCGGCAATGACAACATTTTTACCTTTACGAATGGAGAGGATAGTTGTCCCGCGCCAGAGACTCGCATCTGCATAATCGGAAGGCATATGGTTTCCTTTCTTTTTCTCTTTAGCGCTATTAAATGGGCTGAAAATCAGGATACGTCAAGCCCGTCTTGTCTTGAAAAGGCGTATTGTTTCGTGTAGTATGTAGACATAATAAAAAATAAACAATAAACAATAAACAAAGACAGGGAGCTTATATATATGAAAGATCTTTCCACAACGTTTCACCGTGTTCTCTCCGGTTTTGAAAAAAATGCGCACAGGGTTATGGAGACTTTGCGCGATGTCTGGGCAACCGTGTCCCATCCAGAGGCGATGCCCGACTCTGACAGGAGAATGAGCGAAGCAGAATTTGTAGCGGGCGTTGGAGAGATACTGATTGCCCCACAGGCACCGGGTGGTGTTTTTATGATTGTGGACGGAATCAGGCGATTATCGGGGCCGGGTCATCGCTGGCGCATGCGGCATAATGTACATCGTTTCGCCAGAATATAATTCTGGTTTATCCGCTGTTTCTAAAAGAAAAGCCCCTCTTTCTTGTATGCGGCGCATTCTTATTATGTTGTCATGCACAACATACAGGGGAACACATTTCTTATTTTATTCATCTTTTTGTGTTTTAATAAAGTTATCATCTATGTAACCTGAGGCTGTCTTCTCCCGAAGTTTATCAAAGGGGTAGGGTAGATTAAGCAAGGGAGGTTTCTAATGATCGATCAAGGGCACCAGGGACAGATAAAGTCTGTCAAACCCGTCTTAACGGTTGCGCATGTGACAGAATTATCCCCGGCAGATTTACATGATTTGTGCGACGCAACAGACGAAGCTATTCGGGCCGGTGGTGGTTTCGGCTGGGTTAAGCTTCCTGCCCGCGACGTGATTGAACGCTATTGGCAGGGTGTCTTAACGATGCCCGCCCGCTTGCTTTTTGTAGCGCGAATGGACGGTGTTGTCTGCGGTACGGCCCAGCTTGTTGTCCCTGTAAAAAATAATGAAGCACAAAGTTTTTCCGTGACTCTGACGGCCAATTTTATTGCGCCATGGGGCCGGGGTTACGGTTTGGCGCGGATGCTTTTGGAAGAGGTGGAGAAAAAAGCGCTCTCCGAAGGCTATGCCGTGATTAATCTGGATGTACGGGAAACGCTGGATGTCGCCATTCGTCTTTATGAAAGCATGGATTACATTCACTGTGGGACACACCCCTTTTATGCGAAAGTCGAAGATAAGATGATCAAGGGCCGTTATTATTACAAAGTTATCGACCCGAAAGCGATCGGGCCAGAAGTTGACTGAGTCCTAATCCTTAGATAATGGTTTTTATTGTATTGTCCGGGTTCATGGTCAGAACGGTCGGTTTATAATTGCGGGCATATTCCTGTTCCATCTGGCCATAGGCGCAAATAATGATTTCGTCGCCTGTCTGTGCCAGTCTTGCGGCCGCACCATTAATACCGATTGTTCCTTTGCCGCGTTCCCCTTCAATTGCATAGGTGGTAAAGCGTACGCCGCTATTGATGTTCAGGACATCGACCTGCTCATAGGGAAGGATGCCGGATTCATCCATAAGGGCCCGGTCAATTGTGATGGAGCCCTCATAATAAATATCCGTTTGCGTGACAAGGGCACGATGGATTTTTGCTTTCAGAAGTGTCAAAATCATAAAGCCCTCATAGCAGGGTTTTTCGTATGACGGAAGGAAGAAATTAATGGCAACGTATGATGAAGGCAATATTTTTGCAAAAATTTTATGCGGAGAAATCCCGTGTGATAAGGTTTATGAAGATGATTATGCGCTGGCTTTTAACGACATAAACCCACAGGCGCCAGTCCATATTTTGGTAATTCCGAAGGGAAAGTATGTGTCAATTGCCGATTTTGGAGCCCAAGCAACATCGGAAGAAATTACCGGATTTTACAGGGCTGTGGCCCAAATTGCGGAAGAGCATTCTTTATCGGAAGGCGGTTTCCGTACTATTGCCAATACAGGGCTTAACGGTGGTCAGGAAGTGCCGCATTTCCATGTTCACCTTTTGGGAGGACGGGCATTGGGGCCTATGTTGTAGCTATTGCCATCAATAATCGGACGGTTTGTGGCTGTGGAAAAAATCGTAGCGCAGCGATCGGTGCCCGTATATGAGGCGTTGTGGTGTTACCCCACCGCAAGACGAATAAACGGGTATCCGAACGGCTTTTAACGCGCCATCCAAAGG
>JAJFGQ010000045.1 GCA_021776075.1 Alphaproteobacteria bacterium
TGAACAACGGCCCGGCTACCAACTTTTTCATCCATTTCATAGACAGAGTCTTCAAGGCTCACCATCCGTTCTTCCATTTCTTCCATGGCTTGCGACACATTACCGGAGCCGCCCGCTGCCGGTGCAATGCGTGATACTGAACTTTGGACAGCTTCTTTATACTGATCCAGTTCTTTGTCTTGCTCTCCAACTTTATCTTGTAGCGTCTCAATAGCTTTGAGCGCTTGCTCTAACTGGTTTTCCAGTTTCCCTATACGATCTTCCGCTGTTTCTGCCAGTGCAGGCATGGAAAAAGAAAAAATTGTAACGAGAAAGGATGAAAAGACGAATAAGTAGAAAGACCGGAGAGCAAGAGAACACAATTTAGACATAAGGAGACTCCTTAGAGTAAAAAAGCGAAACAAGATCAACGCACTATGACGGAAAGTTAACAAAATATCAACAGGTAGGAAGCACCCAAATTGCAAAACCATACTATTGTACTCATCCTTATTGCCGTCGTAGCCACTCTTTCTTTCGGTGGGCATGAGGCAAAGGCACAGTCTCAGGGCCAGTCCTCGCAATGGAAACGGGAATGGTCCCGCACGGATTTTTCAAAATCTGCTGTCGACTTTTCCGATATCATGTCAGGCGGTCCGGCAAAAGACGGTATTCCGGCGATTGATGATCCGCAATTTATGCCGGTGATGTCTGTTCAGGATATTGGCGAAGAGGAGCCTGTTATTGTCCTCGCTCATAATAATGTGTCCAAAGCCTATCCTTTGCGTATTCTTATATGGCATGAAATTGCCAATGATGTCGTGGGGGGAATGCCCGTCACCATAACCTATTGCCCCCTATGCAATGCGAGTATCGTTTTCGACCGCCGCCTTGATGGCCGGGTCCTCGATTTTGGCGTTTCCGGTAAATTGCGCCATTCCGACATGATTATGTATGACCGGCAAACGGAAAGCTGGTGGCAGCAATTTTCAGGCCTTGGTATTGTCGGCGAAATGACCGGTAAGAAGCTCAAGAAAATCCCTTCCCGTGTTATGCCGTTTTCCGTGTTTAAAAAGAACTATCCCGATGGGGTGGTTCTGGTGCCGCAAAATCCTTCAGCGCGGCGCTATGGTATGACGCCCTATACCGGGTATGATAAAAGCCGCCGCCCCTTTCTTTATCGGGGGCATTACAAAGGCCCTGTTCCGGCGCTGGCTTATGTCGTTGCTGTAGATCAGGAAGCCTGGCCTTTAAGCGCCCTCCGTGAAAAACAGGAAATAAGGCATAAGGGCCTGATCTTACGATGGCACGAAGGCATGAATTCAGCTCTGGATCAATCCCGTATAGACAGGGGCCGTGATGTCGGCTTTGTCACAGTGCAACGGCAAATGTCGGATGGCACGCTGCAAGATGAGGTCTATGATATGACCTTTGCGTTCGCTTTCATGGAATTTGAGCCGGAAGGTGTCATATATATGTCTGCGGAGTAACGGTTTGTCGTTACTGCAATTGCAGACCATATTGCGTGTAAGCACCGATGGCATCTTTTGTGCGCCAGTCATACAGCATAAACATGCCGAATAATTTATCTGATGTGACGCCATAAGCCTGATCCACCATTTGAACAACACGGCGCTTGTCATGACCGCCCAGTTGATAAAAGGCCGGGCCAACCTCTAACACAGGTAAATCGTCATCCATATACTGGTCCCGCAAAATATCGGCATTATAGAAGCCGCGAATAAGGGAAGTTTCATCACCGCCGCGCTGGGCCGTCCAATGTTCCGGTTGCCAGGGGTCTTTATTCCACTGGCTGCCATGCGGTTCCTTGGCCGGTTCTAGATAGGGTTCAAAATCCTGATTTTCCCAATGACTACCATACCACGACCATACCCAGGGCTTTGCATCGGCAAAACTCTGTTGCGAAAAGACACAACATATTGTAATAAAAACAAAAAATGAAAAAATTGTTATTTTGCGCATAACACGGCCCCCACCTTGAAATCCCTCACATTTTAGGGATTTTTCAACCAATATTAATAAAAGCATGATATCGTAAAGATATGATAAATACCATCCAAATTGCATTATCGGGGTTGGCGGCCAGTTCTAAAAAAGTAGAAGCCAGTGCTTCGAACATTGCCAACCTGCAAACGGTCGGGTCATTAACCGATCCTGATAACGCGCCTTTTTCGCCTTTGACGACACAACAAACGACCATAACCGACGCCAATGGAGGCGGGTTGGGTGTTAAAACGGAGTTTGTGCCTAAAAATCCGCCTTTTGTCCCGGCCTTTGATCCGGGTTCACCCTTTGCCGACAGTGAAGGCATTATCGGCGTTCCGAATGTTGATCTGGCGGAGGAGGCGGTAAACCTCATTCTGTCCAAACACACATTTGCGGCCAATGCAAAAATCATCAAAGCGACAGATGAAATGCAAAAAGACCTCCTCGGTATATTCGACAAAACCGTTTAAGAACAAAATCTGGCTTAAAAAAGATCAGGGGAAGAGGCATACGGCGGTCACTTCTCTTCTCACCCCTATGCGAAAGAAGACGTTGCGCCCCTAACCTAGACGGTTTAGATTCTTTGTAGTGGATAGTCGGTATGCTTTGTTTTTTATAACCATATCCAAAATACTACGGCAACGTGCAGGGCAAAGAAGGGGCTTCTGAATATCATGTCTTTTTGGATGTTTTCTTCGATTCGTAATGTTTTATTGTTGTTTTCCGCTGGTATAGCTGTCGTTGTCGCCTCCGTTCTCTCTCTGCTTTTTTTTGAAACAAATGAGCATTATCATCAGGTGGCGTATCTATCACAGATAAACACCCTTCTCGTCCAAGCGAGATCTTTGGATCATCAGATCGCCGATGAGATGACTGCGGCCATCCCCCTGCTTTCTGAACAGCTAAGCGAAGAAAAATATGAAAAAAAAGAGCGGCATTGGAGTCAGCTTGCAGAAGCCAATGATGATTTTTTTGAAGCTCTACTTAAAAAAGTGACCCCTATTCTGCGGGGCGCTCCCGCAGGCGAATCCATTCTTGATGATATGTCAGAGTCTTATCAGGCGCTTCATGAAACGCGTACGGAATTACAGGAACGCAAAGCTATTGATCCGGAGGAGTTGATAGAAATATACGATGGGCCTTTTGATGCTCTGGATCGTTTAAGAACCGAGCTTCTGTTACCTCAAACCGCAGAACAGTTCGTAACCGAACAGCATTTCATGACTGAAAATTTTGCCCATGACCTGTTTGATCTGATAGCGGCTGAAGGTGCTCTGTTGACTAGTTTTATCCAGAACAAGGAGATTATAGAAGAAGAGACAAGGTTTAAGATATCATATATGCGCACATTGGCGAATTCCCGGCGTGAAAATCTGGAGGAGTATCTGGAGAAAACAGAGAGCAGCGCTACTATATTTTCGGGAATGGATATAGGTAAGCTATCCAATGCTCTGGAGAGGATAGAAGAACGTTTTAATAGTTTTGAGCCTATGCGCGACAAGGTTTACACAGAATCACGCAGCGGTAATTACACTATTACCGCAGATGAATGGAGCCAACAATTATCTGATGTTATCAAGAGCATCAAGGCCCTTGAAAACATGATGGCTGAGCCTTCCATAGCGGCAATGGAACGGAGAACGCAATCCGTTATAAATGAATTTGTAAGTATTTTGATCTTGAGCTTGGCTGTTTTAATTTTTTTACTTCTGATGTTCTATTATCTGAACAAACAAGTCCTGAAGCCGATTTCACTTGTCACGGCCCGTATGTCTGAGCTTGCTGCGGGTGATATTGACGTGCACCTGCCGGAAATCAAGCGGAATGACGAAGTCGGAAGAATGATCCATTCCTTGAATAGCTTCAAACAGACAGCTCTGAAAATAAAAGAGATAGCCAGTTTTCCTGAGCTGAATCCAGAGCCGATTATTGAAATTAATGATGCTTTTACGATCACCTACGCCAATCCTGCAATGAGAAAGACATTTCCCGATTTAGACATGTCTTCTCGTACCGGTCATCCTTTGCTTGTAATGATATCGGAGGATATAAAACTCTGTTTTTCCAGAAAAAATATATTAAATACGGAGCTTTTTTATGCAGACAGATGGTATGACGTCTACATGACCTGTATTGTTCTGGATAATAAAAATGATGTTGTACGTTGCTATATCAGGGACGATACAGAGAGCAGGAAAGAACGGGAGAAAACAAAAGATTATCAGCAAGAATTAGAACAGGCAAAGCACCGGATGGCTCTGGCTCTGGAGGGCGGCGATTTAGGCCTTTGGGATCTGAATATTAAAACGGGTGTGTGTGTGTTTAACGAGCGCTGGGTCAATATGATCGGCTATAGGCTTGATGAATTTGAACAGAGCATGCAGGCATGGGAAAGTCACTTACATCCAGATGATCATGACCGCAGCTTAAGCACTTTTCAAGATCACCTTGATGGAAAAACGGAATATTTTGAGTTAGAGCACCGACTAAGAACAAAAGAAGGGGAGTGGAAATGGATTCTGGCGCGCGGAAAAATGTTGGAGAGAGATCAGTACGGCGACCCCTTAAGGGCCGTCGGAACTCATCTTGATATTACGGACCATAAAAAATCAGAACAAGCATTGGAAGAGGCTAAGAAAGAAGCTGAAAGAGCCAATCAGGCAAAAAGCGGTTTTTTGGCGAATATGTCTCATGAATTACGGACACCTCTGAATAGTATTATGGGGCTGACGGGTTTGGTTCTGGAGGATACTGCGATATCTCAGGATAACCGCGAAATGACGGAAACGGTTTATAAGTCAGCCGTTAATCTTTTGGAAATTGTGAATGATATTCTGGATATTTCCAAGATTGAATCGGGTAATGTAATTCTTGAGAAGGTAGGGTTTGATCTGAAAAACATGGTTAACAATGTTGTAGAAGAAATGGCTTCTATGGCGCGCAGCAAAGGGCTTTCATTTAACCATGGCTATGAAAGTGAAAACATCCCCGATCTTGTGGGCGACTCTTTTCGTGTAGGCCGCATACTGACAAATTTGATTAGCAATGCCATCAAATATACCGATAAAGGGAGTATTGATGTGGTTGTTGACTGCAAGACTCTGAAAAAAGATAAAATCGAGGTGTTTTGTATTGTTAAAGATACGGGACTCGGCATTTCTAAAGATAAGCTGGACAGCATTTTTGATAAATTTACGCAGGCAGATGCGTCTATTACAAGACGGTTTGGCGGTACGGGTTTGGGACTGGCGATTACAAAGGATCTCGTGGATATAATGGGCGGCACGATCGGTGTTGAAAGCGCGCTAGGAAAAGGGTCTTCTTTTTGGTTCCGTATTCCGTTTGATGTGGAAGATAAGACAGGTCAAAAAACGCAGGATGAAGAAAAAAAGAAACATAAGGCAAAGTCCCGTTCTGCTTCTCCGTCACGTATAAAGGTCGAAGACGCCAGAGTTCTTGTTGCCGAAGATCATCTTCTTAATCAGGACCTTGTGAAAAGGTTGCTTCGTCGCATGGGCTTTTTGCAGGTCGATCTGGAAGAGAATGGACAGTGCGCGCTGGATGCCTGTGAAAAAAATAAATATGATTTGATCCTGATGGATTGCCATATGCCGGAGAAAAATGGCTATGAGGCTACGGAAGAAATTAGAGAGCGCGAGAAAGGAACAGATCATCATATTCCTATTATAGCTTTAACGGCCGACGCCATGGCGGGGACACGGGAAAAATGCCTTGAGACGGGAATGGATGAATATATTACAAAGCCTATTGATATGAAAATACTAAAGGAAACTATAGGGCAGTGGATTGCTTTTTCTGAAGAGGAGAAAAACAATGAAGAAGAAAGAAAAGAAACAGGCTCAGAAGAAACACTTCCCGTTGATATGAAGATTCTTGGGGGCTATGCTGATTCACCGGAGGAGTTACAATCTCTTATCGCCGTCTTTATTAAACAAAGTGACGGCAGTATGGCTGTTTTGAAAGCCAGTTGTGTGGAGGGTGCGTGTCAGGACTGGGTGGACGCGGCACATAAATTCAAAGGGGGGGCGAGTATGATTGGCGCAGAGCGGCTGTGTCTCTTGTGTGAAAAGGCGCAGCAGATGCAAGAGGCCAGAGCACAGGATAGGTCAGAAATATTTAAGGAGATTCAGGCTGCCTATAAAGACGTAAAAGAATTTTTACAGAATGAAGCATAGAAAGACAGAAGAGAAAGGCATAATAAATTTTCAATCCGGGGCTTTAGATTAACAGGCCGGGGCATGACCGGGGCACGATACGAATTCTTGACTTTAGGTGCACAATTCCTTGCCATTTTTGTTAATAAACAGTAAGAATGGGCGCATTAAACAGGCTTTTAGGGGTATAGCTCAGTTGGTAGAGCGGCGGTCTCCAAAACCGCAGGCCGTGGGTTCGAGTCCCTCTGCCCCTGCCATCCTTGACGATCGGTTAAATTGAACATCCGGTCGAACGGCTCACGCAAGGTATAGCGCAGCTTTTCGCCTTCCATTTCCAAGTTCGAAAACACCAATCCTATCAATTGACGTTTTTCTTCAGTTTCCGAACTCTCAAACAGGTCATATGCTCTGGAAGCTAAGGTCATTAAGGTGGATAGCGCCGTTTTGAATTGTTCATCGCCATTGTTAAGAGGTGGTCCCAGAAATTCGGACAGGGTGCTAAGCTACTAATTATGACCAAAGGAGGGTCATTGATATGAGTAGAACGAGAAAGAACCACCCGGCCAGTTTTAAGGCCAAAGTAGCATTATCAGCCTTGCGAGAAGATGCGCCGGTCTCGGAGCTGGCCTTGAGATATGGCGTTCACGCGACGGTCATTCACCGTTGGAAGAAAGAGGCTCTGGCCTCAATGAGACGTCCGGGGACAAATGAGACGTCCGGGGACGGACGTCCGGGGACACAATAACTATTGTGTCCCCAATCGGTTTTGTCCCCAATCGGTTTAAAAAGAAATGTCCGGTGGATTTATTGAAAGATGAGTTGATCATCTCAATATTGACAATGATCCAATCAAAAATCAGCAATTCAGAAAATATGACCGACGATTTAGATGAAACTCCACCAATACAAATCAATCTGCAAGCATTGGAAATGGGATCACAAGGCGTGGCTACAAAGCTTGTCGAGGGTACAATTTTAAAAAGAATTTATCGGGGCAAAACACATAAAGTAAAAGGGGCTGTCCTAGATAATTAGCCCATATGTTGCTTAACCCATTGCCTTAACTGTGCTAACTGGCTTGTCGGGTCATTGTTGTTAAATCGCCATTCGCACTCCTTCAAAAATAGCGGAAAATGCGCGGCAGGAATACCATTAAATTTCCGCATGTGCCGCTTGGCCTGGTTCCAGAAATTCTCGATTCCATTGATATGATTATGCTTGTTTGCAAACA
>JAJFGQ010000046.1 GCA_021776075.1 Alphaproteobacteria bacterium
CATTGACCAGATTCGCCGCCGTACGAGCCGTTGATCCCGACACAAAATGTTCGATTAATCGGTCTTGTTTGTATGTGCTTAAACGGCTTTTGCGCATGTCCATAGTGATAACCTCTCTCGGTTATCTAGGACAGCCCCAAACACAATTAAAAACACAGGCGCTTCACCTGATTAACCTGCTGCAAGTCCGAAACAGCACCGAACAACTCATCTGGCAATTTTTTATCGAGGGAGACAACGGCAATAGCCGTTTCTTTACCCGGAATACGGCCCAACCGAAAATCAGAAATATTTTGTGCCCCATTCCCCAGAATTGTTCCCACATTTCCAATTAAGCCCGGTGAATCTTCATTACGGATAAAAAGCATATGATCTGTTACCGCAACCTCAATAGGAACATTTTCAATATTGACAATACGCGGTTCCCGACCGGCGAATAACGTTCCCGTCAAAGATCGTTCACGACCTTCTGTTGTAACCGTTAGCTTCAAAGCCGTATGAAAAGCAGCGCAGTCTTCTGTTTGACTCTCCGTTACAGCAATACCACGAAGCTTGGCAACCTGACGCGCATTCACCATATTCACATTATCCAGAACGGGCCGTAAAAGACTCGCTAAAACGCTTGCCGTTAAGGGCTTTGTGTTCAAAGCGGCTACCGGGCCCTGATACTCAATATGGATTTTTGTGATGGCGTTATCTGTAATCTGTCCGGCGAAACTGCCCAATTGTTCTGCCAATTGCATATAGGGACGTAATTTTGGGGCTTCTTCTGCTGAAACTGATGGCATGTTTAGCGCATTGGTCACCGCTCCATTCAACAAAAACGCGGACATTTGTTCAGCCACCTGAATAGCCACATTGACCTGCGCTTCTGTCGTAGACGCTCCCAGATGGGGCGTGCATATAACCCGTTCATGGCCAAACAAAATGTTCTCCGTCGCAGGCTCTTCTTCATACACATCCAGCGCCGCACCCGCCACATGACCTGCATCAAGGGCCTCCTTCAAATCAGCCTCAACAACAATACCACCGCGGGCACAATTGATAATCCGGACGCCCTTTTTCATTTTTGCGATACTGTTTTTGTTAATCAACCCGGATGTTTTTTCATTTTTCGGCACATGCAGGGTTATAATATCAGAACGTGCCAGCAACCCCTCAAAATCAACCTGCTCTACACCCAGTTCTGCGGCTCGCTCTTCCGTCAGGAAAGGATCGAAAGCCACAACATTCATCTGCAAGCCCAGCGCCCGGCTAGCAACAATGGCGCCTATATTGCCACAGCCAACAACACCCAGCGTTTTACCGTACAACTCAACTCCCATAAAACCCGATTTTTCCCATTTTCCAGCATGGGTTGACGCATTAGCCTGAGGAATCTGACGGGCCAGAGCAAACATCATAGCAATCGCATGCTCGGCTGTTGTAATGGAGTTACCAAAAGGTGTATTCATCACAACGATACCCGCTTCCGTGGCCGCATTCACATCAATATTATCAACCCCGATACCGGCCCGGCCAATGACTTTCAGATTTTTAGCAGCCTCCAGAATATCCAATGTGGCATTTGTTGAAGACCGCACGGCTAGACCGTCATAATTCCCGATAACCGCCGCCAGTTCATCTGGCGCCATCCCCGGTTTTACATCAACATCAATACCGTTATTTTGAAATATTTCTGCGGCCAGAGGATTCATTTTATCCGCAATTAAAACTCTGGGTAAATTTTTAGGCATAGCGCTCCTCTTTATTCTGTAGTGTTTGTTGGGCTGCTTCATAGGCATATGTTACCCACGGAAGCAAAGCCTCTACATCTGCCGGATTTACTGTTGCCCCACACCATATACGCAACCCCGGCGGAGCGGCCCGGTAAGATTTTATATCATAGGCAATAGTCTCTTCTTCTAATATTTTGCACAAAGTGGAAATGAAAGCGGCCTGTTGCTCATCCGGAAAATTCAGAAACCACGGATCAATAATTTTTAAACAAACAGATGTGGTTGAACGGGTGGCAGGGTCAACCGCCAGAAAATCGGCCCACGCCGTAGTCTCGACCCATTCCTCAATGAGCTGAAAACTACTTTGGCTCCGGCGGAGCATTTCCAGCACTCCCCCCTCAGATTCAACCCATCCCAAAGCATCCAGACAATCCTCCACGGCCAACATCGAAGGCGTATTAATGGTCAAGCCCTGAAACAGGCCCTCATCAAGCTTTCCATTTTTAGTCAGACGGAAAATTTTTGGCAAAGGCCGCGGGGGCGTATAAGCCTCAAGCCGTTCCACAGCCCGCGGCGACAAAACAATCATCCCATGCGCCGCCTCACTACCCAGAACTTTTTGCCATGACCATGTCGTTACGTCCAACTTGTCCCACGGCAAATCATACGCAAACACAGCAGACGTCGCATCGCAGATCGTCAAGCCTTCGCGGTCATCGGCAATCCAGTCAGCATCCGGCACACGAACACCCGATGTTGTACCGTTCCAGACAAATACCACGTCATTTTTAAAGTTGACCACGGACAAATCGGGAAGAGCGCCGTAATCAGCGGTTAACGCGCTTACGCTCTCCAGCTTCAATTGCTGTGTAATGTCTTTCATCCAGTCGGCACTGAAACTCTCCCATGCCAGAACATCAACACCGCGTGCACCCAACAAGGACCACAGCGCCATTTCAACCGCACCCGTATCCGACGCCGGCACAATGGCCATCTTGTAATCGTCCGGTATAGAAAGCAAAGCACGGTGTTTATCGATCACCGCTTTTAATTTCAATTTTCCGGGTGCAGAACGGTGCGAACGCCCCGATAAAACATCCCTCAATACATCAGGCGACCACCCCGGCCTCTTGGCACAGGGGCCGGACGAAAAACAAGGATTTTGCGGTTTAATTGTCGGTTTATTCATTTTTAAATCCAGCCTGAAAAACAGAAGCGCAGGCCGTAAACCTATACGTTATTGAGAAAATTTCTACAGAATAGTTACGATATGGCCGGTTTCTCAGAAAAATAAAGTCAATAAAAAAGCGCAGAGACTATCCACGCTTTTTTAATTAATAACGATTCCCAAAAACAATTAGGCTGCTTTTTTCTCGTTTTTTTTCAAAGCATCTGCGGCTTGTTTAGCAATAGCAGTAAAATCCTTTTCATTGTGAACAGCAATATCTGCCAACACTTTACGATCAAGCTCAATGCCGGAAAGTTTCAGGCCATGCATAAACTGCGAATAAGTCATGCCGTTCAGCCGGGCTGCAGCGTTAATACGCTGTATCCACAGCCGACGAAAATCGCGCTTTTTGCAACGACGGTCGCGGTATGCGTACTGACCGGCTTTTTCAACAGCCTGTACGGCAATACGGAACGTATTTTTACGGCGGCCATAATAACCTTTGGCAGCCTTGATAACTTTACGGTGACGGGCGTGGGCCGTCGCTCCTCCTTTAACGCGTGCCATTATTTCTCTCCTTTAGCAACGGCTGCTTTCGCTGCTTTTTTCTTCCGGCCATAGGGCAGAAAGTTCCGTAAAATGATACGGGCATCCGCCGCGCACAACATTGTTGTACCCTTTGCCTTGCGTTTCATGGATTTCGGTTTATTCATCATCATGTGGCTGGTGAAAGCGCCTTTTGCTTTAACTTTGCCTTTTGCGGTGGTTCTGAATCGCTTCTTCGCCCCACTATTGGTCTTCATCTTCGGCATTTCATTCTCCTTTATTTGTGTCTTCACCGTGACATTAATTATAACGGGGCAATCGAGGCATGCCGATTTCAGCCAGATTGCTTTACCTTCACGGAACCGCAAACTTATACACGGTCTTTAGTATAAAAATCAAGAGATAATTTCTTCAGGGGGCTGCTTTTTTATCAGCGATCGGCGGACTGAATTTTTGCTCCAGATCCCAGGGGAAGTGAATCCATGTATCCTGACTGACTTCCGTGATAAAGGTATCCGTTGTACCTGCCCCCGCCGGCTTGGCATAAATACAGGCATAATGGGCCTTTGGTAAAAATTCGCGCACCAGCCTGAACGTACTGCCGCTATCAACCAGATCATCTATAACCAGCCATCCCACACCGTCACCCACACCATCGGGTTGCTTGATAATCTGTGCCTCACGCTGATCCTGATGGTCATAACTGGAGATACAAAAAGTTTCCACCAGCTTGATATCAAGCTCCCGCGCCACGATACAGGCCGGAACAAGTCCACCGCGTGTAATACCGATAATACCCTTCCAAGGGCCTTTATCCACAAGGCGCCAGGCCAGTGCTTTGGCATTGCGATGCATCTCATCCCACGATACGGGGAAATCTTTTTGCGGGTCTAGGGACTCAGTCATTTGATAAAACCTCTTTTTCCTTCCTGTAAATTTTGTATAGATATAAAGAATCTACCGCAAAATGCGAGGAGAAAAAACAGAGGTATTAATATGCTTCGTCCACTCAATCTTCAGAAACGGGGATTTACAAGTATCAAAGGCTACTTTGCAACATCCACCTGTTTTTACTGTGGACACTCATGCGGTCTACAAGGGCTCCGATCACAACCTCGTCTTCAGCATTTTGTGCCGCTTCAAGAGCTTGCTGCAGGGTTTTTCGTATAACATCCTGATCATCTGCCAAATCCTGTACCATAGTGGCTGCATCGGCATTTTCATCGCCGTCCTTAACCGTTCGGACCCCATCATATGCACGCCACGTACCCGGCGCTTTTTCACCAAGAGTACGAATCAGCTCGGCAATTTCATCAATAGCCGTAGCCAGATCCGTATATTGCTCTTCAAATAACTCGTGCAGAGATTTAAAATGCGGACCTTCTACATTCCAGTGGTAATTCTGCGTTTTCAAATATAGCGCATAACTATCGGCCAGCACTTTTTTCAACGTTTCCACGACAGGTTTATTACTCATTTCTCTCTCTCCTTATTTTCTTATTTATAAAAACACTACTCAGCAGCAATACAAGCCTGGGCTCTCAATTCTTCCCGCGATTCCCTGATACCTTCACCATAAGACGGATCAGCCTTGTCAAAATGCGCGAGCTGCTTTTGGATGATCGTATCGGGAACGCCCTGCATCGCTTCGGCTATATTCATACACAGCCGCTTCTTCTGCCCCTCATCAAACATACGGAACAGATCGCCGGCCTGCGTGTAATCGTCATTGCCTTCGCGGTGATTATAACGATCCGCATCGCCGGAAATTTTCAGCGGCGGCTCTGCATATTCCGGCCTCTGCTCTGCTCCGCCAAAACTGTTGGGCTCATAATAAGCGTCCGTATTGCCGGTTTTGTTGCCCATAAAATTCATAGATCCCGCCTGATGATAGTGGTGCACGGGGCATTTTGGCGCGTTCACAGGCAGCGACTCATAATGTGTTCCCAAACGATAACGATGGGCGTCGGCGTATGAAAAAATCCGCGCCTGCAACACACGATCCGGTGAAAAACCAATACCGGGAACAATGTTAGACGGTGACATCGCAACCTGCTCGATTTCCGCAAAGTAATTTTCCGGATTGCGGTTAAGTTCCATCACACCGACATCGATCAGCGGATAATCCGCATGCGGCCAGACTTTGGTCAGGTCAAACGGGTTGTAAGGCGTGTTTTCGGCGTCCAGCTCAGGCATAATCTGGACTTTCATATCCCATTTGGGCATATCCCCATTTTCAATCGTACCGAACAAAGCCTCCTGATAACCCTCACGGCTTTGACCGATCATATCTGCGGCTTCGGCGTTAGTATAATGGGCGTGACCCTGCTGCGTCTTGAAATGAAATTTAACCCAGAAACGCTTATTATCCTGATTGATCAGGCTGTAAGTATGAGAGCCGTACCCGTTCATCTGCATCGGCGTTTTCGGGCAGCCGCGATCAGAAAACAAGATTGTCATCTGGTGCAAAGCTTCCGGGCTTTGCGACCAGTAATCCCACATTGCTGTAGCGCTGCGTAAGTTGGTTTTCGGATGGCGCTTTTGCGTATGGACAAAATCCGGGAACTTATAAGGGTCACGAATAAAAAAGACGGGCGTATTATTGCCCACCAAATCCCAGTTACCTTCTTCAGTATAGAATTTGATGGAAAAACCGCGCACATCGCGTTCATTATCAGCAGCCCCCATTTCACCAGCTACAGTCGAAAAGCGGGTAATAAGCTCCGTTTCCGCGCCGGGTTTAAACACAGCAGCCTTTGAGTATTTCTCATAGATTTCGGAATTAGTGATTTTCAACGTCCCATACGCCCCCCAGCCCTTCGCATGGACAACACGTTCGGGGATGCGTTCACGATTTTGATGAGCAAGATTTTCAATAAGCTGATAATCCTGCAACAGGATCGGGCCGCGCTCTCCGGCGGTCAGGGAATTCTGATTATCGACAATAGGGTTTCCTGCGCTTGTGGTCATGAAGGGACATTTCTTATCGAACATTATCTTTCTCCTAGGTTGATAGCTTATATATTCACTTTAGAAATTTTTACAATATATAGCTATTATAAATAATATATATATGATATAGGTTTTATCTATAATGAACTTACGTGATATCGAATACATACTGGCGGCGGCAGAGATTGGCAGTTTCGCCAAAGCAGCGCGAGTCTGCCATATCAGCCAGCCCTCTTTAAGTATCCAGATTAAAAAAGTGGAAGAACTGCTCGGATGCGCTCTGTTTATTCGCGACAAGAAAGGCGTACGCCTGTCAGAATTTGGAGAAACCGTCCTGTCTTATTTTAAAGAGATTCAGGACAACGTATCGAAAATTCATACAATGGCCCAAAAACAGAGATCTGAACCACTTCCAACGATCCGGTTGGGGGCCATTGCCACTGCCGCGCCTTATATTTTTCCTTACATCACAGATATTGAAAATCTTGTTTTTGAAGAATCTACAACAGTAGAGCTTATCAAAAAACTTCTGGACGACGAAATAGACGCAGCCCTTCTGGCCCTGCCGGTAAAAGTGCCGCTGCTGACATCCATGAGCTTGTATAAAGAACCCTTTTATCTGGTTGCCGCACAAAACAATCCCTACGCGCAAACAATAGACGTGGAAACAATAGCGCTACCACCGGAATGCCGGTTTCTTGTTTTATCTGAAGAACATTGCATGGGCGAACAAACCATGAGTTTGTGTAAACTCAACCGGAACAACAACCACAAAATATTCAAAGCGACCAGTCTGGAAACAATCAGGCATATGGTGGCCACTAGTAACGATATAACATTAATGCCTGCTTTGGCACGGCGTCATAATGACGGTTTGTCTTATTATGATCTATCGCCCAGATACCACAGAGACATAGGTCTTGTTTACAAGGCAAGAACGAGACATACAGAACAAATTCATAATTTACACGCCAAAGTAAAAACGCTCGATTGTCTGTCGGAATTAAAAACGAACTAAAGGACAGGGAATAATATGGACGAAACGTCTACAAAACAGAAAAAAGACCGGGCAGAAGATGATCTGAGTCCGAAGGGGGTCCGAAATTGTATGACGCCCGGCGGCTATGCCACCCTGAAAGAGGAATCCCGCCGGCTGTTATATGACGAACGGCCAAAAATTGTTGAAATCGTCTCATGGGCGGCAGGAAATGGTGATCGTTCGGAGAACGGGGATTACATTTATAATAAAAAGCGCCTACGTGAAATCGACCGGCGCGTTCGATATTTAACCAAGAAACTAGAAAGTACGGAAATCGTCGACCCGCAGAAACAGCAGGGACTGGAGCAGGTCTTTTTCGGCGCTACAGTCACCTATATACGGGAAGATAACTCAGAACTGACCGTCACTCTGGTCGGTGTCGACGAGGCCGATTTTTCAAAAGGGAAAATAAACTGGCTGTCCCCTGTCGGTCAGGCACTCCTGAAAACCCGGGTGGGAAGCATTGTAAAAGTCCGCACAGACTCGGGCACAGAAACAATAGAAGTCCTGAATATCCGCTATCTTTTAGACTAGCCCTTTAAGGGGCCCCAAAAGCCAGCATATAAAACACATGCATCAGGAACAGCGAAGGTGCCAGAACAGCTACCAAAACCCTTATCGGTATGCTCTTATGAATGCGCCATAGATATATAGCCAACGCCACAAGACCTATCCCTTCCAGAATACTAACAATGCTGCCGTAATGGTCCGAATCCCAATATGAAACAGGGCTTTGAAAAATCCAGTTCGTCAGCGGCCAAAAATGCATATGCGCGTCATCATAATGAAAAGGAAAATCGAACAGCAGATGGACAAAACCAGCAAGACAAAAAGCTTTTAAAATATTATTGGGGCTGTACCAGATAACTATGAAAGGTTATCAGTATGGTCATGCGAAAGAGTCGTTTAAGTAGAGAAAAACAGCAGCGTTTGATGGAGCATTTTGTGGCCGGCACGACGGCGCGTTGTGCTGCTAATTTGATCGGCGT
>JAJFGQ010000047.1 GCA_021776075.1 Alphaproteobacteria bacterium
ACGCCGATCAAATTAGCAGCACAACGCGCCGTCGTGCCGGCCACAAAATGCTCCATCAAACGCTGCTGTTTTTCTCTACTTAAACGACTCTTTCGCATGACCATACTGATAACCTTTCATAGTTATCTGGTACAGCCCCAAAGCTTTTTCATCTTTTCTTTATCTGGCAGGGAGTTAGTATAGCAGCCAGCCTTCTGATGATTGCGGCTTTTATTGGTTTATCCATGCGTTTTTATGAGGTCTAGTCGCTCTTTTGACTGGTCACGTCACGGGCTTTGATTGGCTAGCGGCGCGTGTTTTTTGTCTAGCTGGCTATGAATGTTTTGTATTGTTTTTGGACAAGGTTCCCACTGTATACCGGCAAGTGTTATTCTGTTGTGGTAGATACCTTCTTGTGCAAGTCGATCAAATTCTTTTCGTAGTGTTAGGGGATACCAGCTTTTCGAAGCTGCTGTATTATATTGTTGTATAATTCGTTCTTTGAGAGCGTTTGTTTCTTCATGGTTGTTCAATGTCTTGTCAATCCAGGCGGCGATATCATCGGTATTGAAGCCTGACACGACACCATGTAAAAAACCACGAAGGTGCCTCCAGCTGTTTTTATCAAATTGGATCGTTTCGAGTTGCGGGTTAAGGGCATTAAAAACACGAGCATAACCCTTGGCTTTGCGGAATCTTGTGGCTATTACAGGATATGTGGCAGCTAGTTCGTTGGTCAGTAAGGTTTTGCGGTCGATATTCAGGGTTAAAATATTCTGTTGCCAAAGTTCGCTTTCTACGGCTTTCATGGTTTTTCTATCTGGCATAAGCCATTGTGCGCCAATACCATGCAGACCAAACAGTTCTTCAAACTGAAGAGCGGGGTAGCTTTCATTTCCTTCTGGAGTGCTTGCAGAGTCAGGCTGCTCCAATAGAATTTCTTTTTCTAAACGTTTCATGCAGGAGAGTTTATAAAAGAATTAAAATTATGTCAATAAAATTATTTTCATAATATATTGTATTTTTCAGAGGGCTATGCTAGGGTTTTCTCCGATTGGTAAATATATTTTTATGGAGAGGGCCTATGTTGAAGAACGAAACAGCAGTACAGAAAGATTTGGAACGCGCGTTTTATGACTCTGCCGAAGATGCGCGTTTTTCAGTGCATTACGGTAAGCCATGGGCTGCACGTGATGCGCAGAGCGCTCAGAAAAATTACACTCTGTGGAACAACAGTTTAAAAACAAAATAGCGTTTCTTTAGTTTTTAAACCTGAACGTCACGGCTTAATTTTCTTTCATTATTCATGCGGTATATGGTGAGGGTATTGGCGGCGAGGAAGAACACCTCAAGCAATGTGCCGCCGATTGACCCTTTCAGGCCGTTATGAACGAGCCAGAGTAGGGTCCCGAAAAGAAACAGCACTCTCATTTTGATGCCGGATGTGAAAAACATGGCGTAAGTCCCCATTAATCCGGCGGCTATAGGAAGGAAATCAATATAAGTCTCGGCAGAAAACCCCAGAGGGACATAGACCAGAAAAAATACGGGGGCGAGAGGTTTGGCCCAGTGTTTGATAGACAGAAAGCCTCTGACCCCCGCAATGGCTGCCGCACCCGCACCGGCATAAGCTCCCAGAAGAATAAAATGTACGGCAATGATAAGCCCTGCACTGCCCATTAGGCATTTGAGCCTTACATCATCTTTTGACAGAAATCCAAGGGTGCCGACCAGAAAGGCAACCATACCGATGGTCTGAATAAAGAGGCTGCCTTCAAACAATGATTATGACCCCATCAAGGCCATTTCCTTGCGCATGTATTCCAGCACGTTATCCATGGCGATGCGGTCTTGCTTCATGGTGTTACGGTGACGGACGGTGACGGTCTGGTCCTCGATCGTTTGATTGTCAACGGTGAAGCAGAAGGGCGTGCCGATTTCATCCTGTCGGGCATAGCGCTTGCCGATGTTTTGTTTTATATCGAGGTCGACTGCGTAATGTTCCCGTATATCCATATAGAGCTTTGTTGCAATGGGCACATGCTCTTCCTTTGCCGTTAAGGGCAGTATGGCTGCCTTTTTCGGGGCAACGGAGGGATGGAAATTCATATAAACGCCGCTGGGTCGTTCGGGGTCGGGTGTATAGGCTTCACAGAGCAAAGCGAGTACGCCACGTGTTAAGCCCGCCGCCGGTTCAATGACATGCGGGGTGTAACGTTTCTGTGTTTGCGGGTCCATATATTCAAGATTCTGCCCGGAATGCTCCTGATGTTGCTTCAGGTCAAAGTCGCAGCGATGGGCAATGCCTTCAAGTTCACCGAAACCCGGTGCGGTAAAAGGAAACCGGTATTCAATATCGACTGTGCCGACACCGTCCTTGGCATAATGTGCCAGTTCATCGGATTCGTGTTCACGCAATATCATGGAGTCATTGTTGATTCCAAGTGATTCCCACCATTTCTTTCGCTCCTCAACCCAGAAAGCGCGCCATTTTTTAGCATCTTCAGGAGGGCAGAACCATTCCATTTCCATTTGCTCAAACT
This sequence comes from Alphaproteobacteria bacterium, assembly GCA_021776075.1. Taxonomy (GTDB): domain Bacteria; phylum Pseudomonadota; class Alphaproteobacteria; order Micavibrionales; family Micavibrionaceae; genus JAJFGQ01. The sequence continues at coordinate 2,523 of JAJFGQ010000047.1, forward strand.
CACGGGAACGGAAGATAAAATTGCGCGGTGTGACTTCATTGCGGAAGGCTTTGCCGATCTGGGCAATGCCAAACGGAACCCGGACACGGCTTGAGTCCACAACGTTTTTGAAATTCAGGAAAATTCCCTGCGCCGTTTCGGGGCGGAGATAGGCTTTGTTATCTTCGCTGGCTGTTGCACCCACATAAGTATGGAACATCAGATTGAACTCTTTAGGTTCTGTAAGGGTTCCGGGAGTTTTTGTGTCCGGGGCAATGATGTTGGCGTAGTCATCCGTCTTCAGAGAGGTCAGGGGCGTGATTTCGTAGTCATTGGCATTGCGCCCTTTACCGAGTTTACCTGCTCTTTTGTCCATTTCTTCTGAATCAGAATCTTCATGGAGCGAAATCCATGAACCTTCCCCGTTCTTTGGGATTAAAACGATCAAATGATCGGCGCGGTAGCGTTGTTTTGTTTCGCGGCAATCCACCATCGGATCGGAAAATCCGCCTATATGACCGGAGGCTTCCCATGTTTTTGGATTTTGGACGATGGAGGAATCAAGCCCGACAATTTGCACCGGTTGACCATCCGGTCCTATGGGCGGCGTGACAACCATGCTTTTCCACCACAGATCACGCAGGTTGTTTTTTAATTCTACGCCCAGCGGACCGTAGTCCCAGAAGCCATTTAGGCCGCCATAGATGTCGGAAGCCGGAAATATAAAGCCGCGCCGTTTACAGAGGGCTACAATATCTTTCATGTCCGGAGTCTGTTCTGTCATGGATGTTTGTTCTTTCGGTTGGGCTTGTGTCATGTTTTTGCGTCCTCAATAAAGAAAAAGGCCAGGCTATTTGTATAGCCCGGCCTTGGAAGGGTGTAAATACGGGAGTTATGCCTTTTGATCGGGAGCAAAGACCGTATTACACCAGGAGTTGACATTTCCTGATCGGAAGGTTGCGTGGTGATAGGCACGGCAAAGGACTTTGCCTCCATTCTCACCATCGATAGAAATGTCATATTTCCAGTAATTCATGCCAAAAGTTCTGGCGCAGGTGTCCCAGTAAGATTGAGCGCCAATCTTGATAACGTCGCTCAAAGGAGGTCTTGGGTCTATGTAGTTATTATTGTTTTCCAGCTTGGCGTGTACGAATTGTTTGCAGTGATCTATGCGGGCCAGCACTTTTTCTTCTTTTGGCTGTGTCAGCACGGCCATATAGGTGGAAACGGTTTTTTGGTGATTACCGTTACCGTAGGTTCCTACACCCAGCCCCGCCAGCAAGCAGGCGAAGATAAAGCAGCTATATCTCCAGTGTGTTATACAGAAATACAGGCCATCACGGCAGGCTCTGGCAGAGAGGAGTATGCCGATAACGACAAAGCCGAGAATTATATATATGTAGAAAATATCATCCATAGTTATATTTTACATATAAATATGTTGAGAATTTCTTTATTATACCGAGTGGTTATTTGAAAGTTTTTTCTTATTCGACAATAAATAAAATCAAGTTTTTTGTGGTTTAATATAAAACTTTAAGAGGTTTGTGTGGAACGGGGTATTTATGACCGATCATATCGCTATACGGCAGGCAACGCCGGATGATTTACCGTTATTGGAGAGCCTGATTGAAAAACTGGGTCACAAACCGTCCGGTTATTTTGAGCGTTGTCTGGACGATCAGAAAAGCGGCGGGCGGCAGGTTTTTATTATAGAGCAAGGTGACGCCGTCACAGGTTACGGCATGCTTAACTGGAAACCGCAATATGCTCTGTACAAGAGACTGGGAATTCCTGAAATTCAGGATATTAACGTTCTTCCTGACCACAGGCGCAAAGGACTAGCAACGGCCCTGACACAATATTGTGAAAAGTCGGTGCAGGGAAAAGGCTGTAAGCAGATCGGGATTAGTGTCGGACTCTATAAGGATTACGGTCCGGCACAGCGTCTGTATGTAAAGCTGGGTTATATGCCGGACGGTTATGGCGTGACCTATGACCGCGCTCCCGTTTCTTATGGTGCGTTACACCCGGTTGATGATGATCTCTGCCTGATGATGGTGAAGGATTTGACTTAATAGGAGTTCACGTATTACTGTGCGCCTTTATTTCGTAAACACAGGTAATCAGGGAGCTAAACAATGTCCGTTAGCAGACAGATTGAAATGAAAAAAGGTAAATCGCGTTTATTCGAGGACTTTCGTTTGGAAGGCTGCGACCCGGGAAGGGTGCGCGAAGTAGGTGTTGTGGAGACAGCTTACGATTCAATTCTGGCGCATGACCTGACTTATGTCAGTACGCCGATTACAAGTGGTGCCTTGCTATATAAGGTGTTGGCAGATACAGGCGTGAAAACTCTTGAGGAATTGAGAGATGACAAAGCCTTCTTTTTTGAAAACGTGATTAAACCGAATATTGAAAATGCTGATAAGGCCGCACAACGCATTCTTGATTTAAAGGGCGGTGCTATTATTGCACCGGCTGCATTTGAAGCAAAGCAACTCGGATGGGGTCAGGATGAGTATATGGGGATGTGGTTTGACGTCATTGAAAAGAAGGCAACAAGGATCGTATTGCTTGATGGCTGGGAATATTCAAACGGTGCCGGCGAAGAGTATTTACAGGCGATTCTGATGCAGGCCGGTCGTCGGGACAGGGATAATATTGAAGTTGTGGATGAGCGTGGCGATAAAATCATGATGCCGCAAGCTGTCAGGCTGATCGGTGATGCCATTGAAGATTTAATGAATCGTAATTTTGAACCTAAAACATCGGCCATCGTTCTGAACAGGTTGCTCAAGCTCTATGATATTACGGTCTGGGAGAGTAATAAGGGACAAGCCGCAGAGCCTTCTGCTCAGGGAAAGACAGGAGGAGGGACGGGGACAAGCATTGAATACTGCCAGTCGGCGGTCAGTCCTGAAGAAATGAAACACGCCCATCTTGACGTTCTGAAAGTGCTGGATGAAGCGCGTAAAATGATACCCCATCATGAGTACAATATGACTACATTCGAGATGGCCCCTTCTTTGGATGACAAGAATAAAGGATTGGTTCGTTCGGAAGAGCGCGAAGACCTCGCAGGGCAGCCGGCGAAAATACTGAAGCCGGAGGAGGCTCAGGATAAGAAGAAAAAGCCGGGCAAAAAAAATAAAGGGCCGAAGCCGAAGGGACTGTCTTAAAGACGGGCTACATACCGGACGGCTACGGCGTGACTCAAAGTTTTTGGTTGGTGGGTTCTAGACCCATTACGGTCATGGTGCTGTATTGTTTTAGTTTTTCAGAAACTTTCTTTAAAAGGTCGGGTTCGCCCAGTATTGTAAAATAAACGGGATCTTCCGTTGGTATGGCGTCGTATTCTTTTTGGGTCATGCGTGTATTGGCGACGACATTAAAGACTGTATTTAAAATATCCGGGGTGTTTTTACCGGCACGTGAAACGATATGTAATTTTGCCATGGGTTTCCTCCAGTGCTAAATGAACTGAAGTTTTTATATTCCATAAGCTATTTTCAGGCAAGGTGTTTTTTCATAATTTTATAATATAGCTATTCCCAATAATATCTGTTTTTTTTAAACCGTCATTCCGGCGGAGGCCGGAATCCATTCACAGGCCTGCGCGATATGGGTAAATGGACCCCGGTCTTCACCGGGGTGACGAAAGAGGAAGAGAACAATCGCGCAAGTATTTCAGAGTTTAGCTATAAAGGCCGTATGGGGCTGTTTTTGAACAGGTCCAAATACGCGTCTTTTAGAAGCGCGATTCCAATATTACCGCAGGATGATCGCATTTCGCCGACATGTATGCCGTTGATATGAATGTCTGTGCCGGGGGCGGAGGCCGGGCCTGTGATTTTGACGGGGTATAAATGTTTTTTTGCAAGACCACGGCTGTGCATACGGGTCACAATTTCCTGACCGACATAGCAGCCTTTATCAAAAGATATCCCGTTGAGCTTGTCTATATGAGCTTCGGCAAGAGTTGAGCGTTCGACAACCATGTCGCGGCTTCCATCCGGAATACCAAGACGAATGCGTTGTTGGTCCCATTCTTCAAATGGTTTTTCTTTCGTGTTTTCTGGTTTTTCGTCGTAAAATCGTACCCCCATGTCAGAATTACGCGGATCTGGGTGTGTTTTTTCCGATTTTTTGCCAAAAATAGCATAAATATCTACATTTTTTTCACAAAAAAGATCAATTTTTGACCTTAATTTGTACATTTTTAGCTTTTTAAGGAGGTTTTCTGCTCTTTCTCCGCCTTCGCAATCGAGAAAAAGAGAGTTGTTTCGTTGCCGTACAAAGAAGTCATGCAGGAATTTACCCTGCGCTGTGAGCAGGCAGGTATAGATACAAGGGGTGCTCTCAAGCAATGTCACATCATTTGTGATCAGGTTTTGCAGAAAAGCAAAGCGGTCTTCACCTGTAATGGTGATTTGCCCTCGGTTTGGTAGTTTTATAAAGAAAGGTTTTTCTTCCATAGGCAGAGTTTTCTTCGTGTCTGTGTTTCTTCGTGGTAAAAAACGCTATGAATGTCTTGTTTATCACATCCAGTCGTTTGGGCGATGCGGTTTTATCAACCGGATTGCTCGATCATATCATACAGGAAAATCCAGACGCTAAAATCACCGTTGTTTGTGGTGTTTTGCCCGCGCGTATTTTTCAGGGCATTCCTGCGGTTGAGGACGTTATTGTTCTGAAGAAACAAAAATGGAACCGTCACTGGTTTGGCTTGTGGAAGCGGGTCAGGAAAAAACGCTGGGATATGGTTGCTGATTTGCGGAACAGTCTTGTGTCCCGCCTGATACCGGCGCAGAAGCGCTATATTTACACTGGCGCCATTGATAGGAGCCTGCACAAGGTTGAGCAAAATGCCGCTGTTATGAAGCTGTCTGAGCCACCTGCGCCCAAGCTTTGGATTACGGCAGAGCAGGAGAAGCAAGCAGCGCAGTTTATTCCTGATGGTGGGCCGGTTCTGGGTATAGGGCCGACAGCGAATTGGCAGGCAAAAACCTGGCCGGTCGAGAGCTTTATTGAATTAATAGCTATTCTGACAGCGGCTGACGGAATTTTACCGGGGGCGCGTATCGCTGTTTTTGCGGCACCGGGGGAAGAAAAGGCCGCTTATGAAGTTTTGCACAGTGTTTCAGCAGAACGGCAGATTGATATCATTGCCAAAGCCGATCCGGGGACGGTTGCTGCTGCGTTGGCGCGTTGTGCGCTGTATATCGGCAATGATTCCGGCTTAATGCATTGTGCGGCGGCAGCAGGAACGCCGACTGTTGGTTTGTTCGGGCCAAGCTGGCCGCATTTATACAGACCGTGGGGGGGGCGTACTGCCTATGCGGAAACGCTGGAAACTTTCTCTGAATTGATTGATTACGAGGGATATACGCCCTCAACGGCACCGTGCCTGATGAATTCATTGACAGTCGAGGCTGTGGTCGAGCGAGTGCGTGGTTTCTGGATGGCTGAAGAATAGTTATTCGTTGAGCTCTTCCCAGTCGCCTTCTTCTTCTGCCATCTTGAAACGCTGTCCATCGCTTCCGGCGAAGTGCGGTTTTTGGCCCGTCGTTGTTTCAATATATGTTGCCCGTGCCCGTTCAGCGACATCGTAGGGTAGATGTTCCATGCGTTCCCATCCTTTGGCGACCATACAGCCTTCAAAGTCGTGATAATCCAGATGTTCGGCGCGGAGCATGCCGTCCCGTTCCGGGGTGTCCCATTCGGTCAGGGAGCCGGCGGGTGTGTCGGGGTCCGGTGCTTCGCCCTGGGCTGTCGTTTCTCCCGGTGTGACGTGACGGATAGCGTGCAGACGTTCCAGTTCGCGTAATTCAACAACGCAGCGCGATATATCGCGGTTCAGCATTTGTTGCGCCTTGGGACCATGCATGTAGGCAGCTTCTGTAACATGGGCACGTTGCCAGTAATGACCGTGGCGTTTCAGGTCCTTTTCTGTCGGTTCTGATGATGCACAGGCGGTTAGCCCTAGAAGCACAGTGCTTGTGATGACAAGGTGAAGATGTTTCATGCTCATGGAAAATACCCGCCGCTTAAGAAAAGTTAAAACATATTTTCCAAAGGATAACAGGTGTAAGAAACAGGCTCAATGCCGTTTTTTATTCCGCCCACCATGTTTCCAGTACTGGGCCGTATAAAGGTGTTGTCACAGGGTGGTGTATGAATTGCCTGTAGGAAAGGAAATCTTTTCCAGCATAGTACAGGGGGATCATATTGTAATGCCACATTAGTATGCGGTCGAGCGCATGGGTGCGGGTCACAAGCTCCTCACGGGTTTTGGCCTTGGCGATAGAGCTGGCGATAGCGTCAACGGCCGGGTGGCAAATGCCTGCGAAATTCCAGCGGGCAGGCTGGTTGGCAGATTCGCAGCTCCAGTACAGCATTTGCTCGGTGCCGGGTGAAAGGCTGTTGAGCCAGTAATAAAGAGTCATATCAAAATCATAGTCATTCAAACGTCCGCGATAGGCCGCAGAATCAAGAACACGAACTTGCGCTTGAATTCCCAGCCGTTTCAGGGCGCTGACGAAGGAGAGCGCGATTTTCTCATTTTCCGGAGAGTCGAGCATGATTTCAAATTTGAAGATGTTTTGTTCGTCGTCGACCCGCACCCTTTTTCCGTTTTTTACGATCCACCCGGCCTCTTTCAAAAGCGTGTCTGCTTTGCGCAGATTGAGTCGTTTTTGCTGGCTGTTTTGTGTTTGCGGAGGCTGCCACGCCGTTCCAAAAATTTCGGGCGGTAATTGCTCCCGCCATGGTTCCAGAATGGCTTTTTCTTCTTCATCGGGAAGGCCCTGTGCTGCAAGGCTGGCGTTGGGGAAATAGCTGCTAATGCGTTTATATTGCCCGTGAAACAGGTTGCTGTTGAGCCAGTCAAAATCCAGCGCATAATTTAAAGCTTCGCGTACTTTTCGATTGTCAAAGGGAGGGCGGCGCGTATTAAAAATAAGAGACCGTACGCGTTCAGGGCGGCCATGGGAGAAGTTCTCTTTTTTAACGCTGCCGTCATGAATAGCAGGGAAGTCATATGCCGTATTCCATTTCCCGGCATCCCATTCCCGGCGTAGGTCCGTCTCACCGGCTTTGAAAGCTTCAAAGGCGACCGTATTATCCCGGTAATAGTCGTAAATCAGCGTTGAGAAGTTGAAATGTCCTCTGTTGACAGGCAGGTCGGCAGCCCAGTAATCAGGCACATGTTCATAGATGATCTGGCGTCCGGGGTCGGTTTTAACGATACGGTAGGGGCCATTGCCAAGAGGGTGTTCCAGAATAGTGGAATCAAAATCATGCTGTTCCCACCAGCCTTTGGACAGAACCGGCATCATGGCAATAATCATGACTGTTTCCTGATCGTGGCCGGGGCCGAAGGTGAAGCGGATGGTATGATCGTTACGTTTTTCAATCGTTTCAACAAGTCGATAGATGCGCCGCATATTGGGGCGGCCTTTTGCTTTCATGGTTTCAAAAGAAAAAAGAACGTCATCCGCTGTGATCGGTGTCCCATCATGAAAGCGGGCTGCGGGGTTGAGGTGAACGGTTAAGGCCGAACGGTCTTCCGGTACGTCAATTTTTTCGGCAATCAGGGGGTACAGGGTAAAGGGCTCATCCCAAACCCGTGCCATGAGGCGGTCATAAACGAGGTTTAAGCCTTCTGCTGCTTTGCCTTTGATAGAGAAGGGGTTGAGCGTATCGAACGTGCCGATGGCGGCTTGTTTTATGCTGCCGCCTTGTGGCGCAGCAGGGTTAACGTAGTCAAGATGCTGGAAGTTCACAGCGTATTTAGGCTGCCCGTGCATGGCAAGGCCGTATAATTCTTCAGCTTGAGCCTGAGCGTTAAAAAAGAAGATCAGACAAAAAAAGTACGTTATAATTTTTTTCATGAGTGAAGTCCTATCAGAACTATCCAAACGTTCCAATGCCGATTTACTGAATCGGATAACATTGGTGAAGGGCGATCTTACAAAACAGAATGATGTCGATGTCATTGTGTCTTCTGTTTCCGCTGATCTTGATTGTAGCGGAAAACTGAACTGTGCGCTTGTCAAGGCGGCAGGCGAGCAGCTTGATGACTTTATTCTGGAGCATATATTCAAACCCCGTCAGGGTGATGTTTTTGCTGTGCCGTCCTTTAATTTGCCTGTGGCCCATATTATTTTTGCGGTGACGCCGGATTGGGGTGATGGGTTTAACCGCGAAGACCGGGATTTACTCCGTTGCTACCGGCGTTCCATAAAATTGGCCAAGCGTATGGATGCTAAAAAAATAGCCTTCCCGGCTTTGGGAACCGGGGAGCGTGCTTATCCCTTACCGCGTGCGGCAAGATTGGCCGTGCAGGGCATTATGGAGAGGATTGATAGCAGTCTGGAAGAAGTACGGATTGTCTGTGACCGTGACGAAACCTATGAGGTGTTTCTGGAACGTCTCAAGCGGAAAGGATGGAGCGGTGCGGGGTGAGGGGGGGTATTAAGACAGTTGTCTTACAGCATGCCCTGATAATGTTGTTTCGTCATGTCATCAATTTCTTCGTCGGAGAAATCAAAATTACGGGCCAGTTCTTCAATAATAATCTGACGAATCAGACTACTCAGATCCTCTGATGTTTCGCACCACATATCCAGAAGAGGGCGTCTGAAAATAATCAGGACATCATCATCGTTCGCAACTTTGCTTTTGATGCCGGGGGCTATCTGGCTGCCGCTGCGAAAAAGGGCGAGTAAGTCATAGGGCTCATCCAGGTCCAGCTCATCTTCTATAGCCGAATCAGGAAAATCCTCGACTTGAACGGTCAAGTTTTCACAAAATATCATGAGTTCTTCGGGAAGAGTGTCTTTTGTGTTTCTCGTTAAAATCTCCAGATCCTCTATGCTAGGAGGAATGGAAAAGTTCATAATAATTTCATCTCGATCCATGATACTTGACCCCAGACTATAAGCGTGCCAGAGGAAAAGGGCACTTGCGTTGAGTGATTCATCGCAGTTTACGCCGAAAAGGAGAAGAGAACAATGGCTGAAAAACTTTCCGACGATGAAATAGCAGTAGAGATCGCTGCTTTGGACGACTGGAGCTATGTGGAAGGCAAAGATGCCATCAATAAAACCTTTCAGTTTAAAAATTTTAGTCAGGCTTGGGCTTTTATGTCGCGCGCCGCTCTTTTAGCGGAAAAGATGAATCATCATCCGGAATGGTTCAATGTTTATAATCGTGTAGAGGTAACGCTGAACACTCATGATGTGGGCGGATTGTCGGAACTTGATTTCAAGATGGCAAAAAGAATGGATGGGTTTGCCGGGGACGTCTAACCTTTTCATGGCTTAGGCGGTTTGTTCTTTTTCTTGCCATTGTTAGAACCTGGCAGAGCGGCGTAGCCCCTTTCAAGAAGTTCCTTATAGGTTGGGCCGGGTGTAAGGCCTTCTTCTGATACCAGAAGGTAGGGTGATGTTGGTTTATCCAGATAGGCGTGGATATCATCCATATGTTTGTTAAAAAGATGCGATACCGTGTTCACGATATTTTTTTCTTCTTTGATATGAATAACGGTGGGGAGTTTGCGCAGGTCAATGTCATTAATCCTGCCCGGTTCCAGCCGTTCGAGTATATTGAGTGTCTCCTTAACAGCGATCAGGGTTAAATCTTCGTCTTCGTTCTTCATTTTCCTGTCACGGGAAATAAGGGCGTCCATATTATGGTTGACGGCCCAGCGCCAAACGGTTTGGTCATTTTCGCCTTTTAGCCCTTCAAAATTGGTGTGTGTAGCATACCCAAAAGCTTTGCGAATAGCCGGAATTAAGCGCGCTGAAATATTTTCATCGATCAGCATTTTGTAATCATAAGGGGGCTTCTCAGCTATTTCTTTCGCATAGAGGTCGGGTAACTTGGCCATCAGGAAAGCGCGGCCCATTTCGATGGCTTTTCGATCAATTTCAGGACGTAATTTTTCAATTTGTCCAACGCTAAGCCCTTTAGCCAGAAGGTTAAAAATATCCCGTACGGTAATAATATTGTCATTGGCCGCTGGTTTATCAGGGTCAATACGTTGCAGTACTTTGTTTTTCAGCGCTTTACGTTCTTTCTTGTTTTGTCGGGAATCCAATGAAACTCTCCTGTTTTCTATTTTTATGTCTTGTTTTCTTTGTTATAGCGATAATCCCCTCTAAATTCAACTATTGATGCTTTGGGGCTTGTTCCTTATCATGAAATCATGAAAGTCTCTTGGATAGGGATTTGTTTTGTAAGAAAGCTGGTGCTACAGAATGACTTATCGGTTTGAAAAAGCTTCAATTCTTGTGGTTGATGATATGTTGCCGATGTTGTCGTTGGTCGCGTCGTTGCTCAGAATTTTTGGTTTTAAGGATGTCTATACTGCGCACGATGCGGAGGAAGGTTTTGAACAATTCTGTGCGCATACGCCGGATGTTGTCCTGACAGACTGGATGATGGGGGAAACGGACGGAAATCAACTGATTCACAAAATTAGGCAAGAGCCCCTATCGCCAAATCGGTTTGTTCCGATTATTATGATGTCCGGATATAGTCACAGGGCTAAAGTAGAGATGTCACGGGATAATGGTGTAACGGAATTTTTAGTAAAACCTTTTACGGCCAATGATTTATACTCCCGTCTTGAGAAAATAATTGAAAAACCGCGTCAGTTTGTCGATGCGGATGAATTTTTTGGCCCTGACCGTCGTCGTAAAAAACCGGCTAGTTATCAGGGTCCTTTCCGTCGGGATGAAGAATTAGCCTCTGATAGCGATAAGGCAGAGAATAAGGAAAGCGCAGAGCTTTTGCGCAACCTTAGGCGGGATACGATAGAAAAAATTGGGAAATAACGATAAGTTTTTAGGTTCAGACATGGCACCAAAAATCACGAAAAAGGCAAAAAAGAAAAAAACTCATTTTTTTACGCCGCCGAATATTCTAAGAGAAAAGGTTGGCGGTGGCGGCTTGTCCTTGGGTGTAATGGAGAGGGCTCAGGATTTTATAGAAAGTAATGAGCTGGATTTTGAGCCCTATGCCCGGAATATTCTGGAGTATCTGGATACGCTGATAGTCGACGCCAAGTCAGGCACTATGACGAAAAAGAACGCTGCTGCAAAGCTTTCCGGGCCCGTGATGGAATTAAAAGCGAATGGCGGAATGTTTAAATATGCGCTTGTGTCTGAAATAGCCGGTGTGGTTCTTAATTTTCTTGAAAATATAGACAGTCTGAATGACGACAGCTTTAATATTCTCGATGCCCATCAGGCCACTTTGTACGTTATTATCAATAATCGCCTGAAGGGGGATGGCGGCAAGGAAGGTAAGATTCTTGCCGATGAACTGTATGGGGCCTGCCGGCGTTACTATAAGAAATACAAGATCAAGGTTGCGGGGTGATGGCCTTTGAGGGAGGGATATTTTCCTTCTGTTCAATGCCGTCCTCATAGTTCTTTTTGACACGCCAGTAAACATCAGCAAAAGCTTTGGCTTCGTCTGGAAACGGAATGGCTGTATTTTTTGTGATGTCTGGTGATGTTAGCCAGTCCATAAATTTTGTCATAGCTGCCGAACGGCCCTCTTTCAGACTGCCCAGTCGCAGATTCCACGTGGCGGTTTCTATTTGGTCATAGGCATTATGCCATAGTTTCCCGGCTTCTTTGTTTTGAGCAGAAAACATATGGATCCATTGTTCTGCTGTGTCCTTTGGTTTGTAGTCCTTGTGCATGACATTGCGCCTCAGGCTTTTTACCGCATCGGTGAATGCGTCTGGGTCTGAGTCCCACAGCAGTTTGTAATTAGGGTCTTTCAGCAGGCGGTCGGCGTATATTTCATGATTGAAGCTGAGCTGCCTTAGACCGGGCAGGGCAAAATAGGCCGCAATTTCTGAACAGACGCTGGCATCTGCTTCATTTTCACCAAGTTTACGCAAAAAGACGTTATAAATCAGGCCGGGCTGCGAAGGCATAGTGCCAGCGTGAAATATTTCATGAAGGTAATATAAATCATGGACGGCGTCTTTCTCATAGTCGTTAGGGCGTAGCTGAATGCCTCCCCACCATGATGTAAAATGGCCTTTTTCCAGCCGGTCATCCGTTCTTTCATAAAAATAGCGGGGCAGGGCCGCCAGTCTATCGACGACATGCGATACAAGATCACCTTGATCATGAGAGGTGCGGAATTGATCTGTACGCCATAGCTTGCGCATATAGCTGTGAATCTCGTCCGGTTCTGTCAGGATTGTTATATTTTTCATGGTTGAAATCCTTCATGAGGGCGAGCGCGTACCGTGCTGTTTATTTTGGGGTCGATAATTTTGGCAATTGTGGGGGTTAGGCAGACTCTGACCAGTTCTTCACCTTGTGACCCACGCGTTAAATAGCGTTCCAGATCCGATGGATTCTGTCCTGATGTACCGGGTATCATTGTGCCCAGAAGATAGACATCGCTGGGCTGGAGCTTGAGTCCGAGCATTTTTTCTGTATGAGCCAGAGCTGGTTTTTGTCCCAGCTCTGTGTATTTTTCAGGCAGTTCATGAACGCCAAATTTTTTCATCATTTCTGTTCCCAGCCGCAGGGACAGAAGGTTTTTAAACCACTTATTGCCAAACAGTCCCGGATATTCATGGCGGGACAGGCAACCGCCGATACGGTGGTAATAGGCGCCGATTGGCTTGCTTAGACTAAAGAAGACCGTTGGAATATTCGGATAATCCGCTTTGATTTTAAACGGCTTTGCGACATTTCCTACATATGTCAGGTCCAGCATGAGCTTGGCATCGGGTTGTGCATAGTACAGATTACTTACGAACTCGTCGTAATCAGGCCAGACATTGCCGTCGATAGCGGACGGCTGGCTTAGGTAAAACTGGTCATGAGGTCCGATGGTGTTGACGACATCATGCCAGTTTTTTCGGTTATGTTTTTTGACGGGTATACCGGCGGCCTCGGCATAGGCTGAAAAGCCTTCATACTCACCGTCAAAAACATGAATTAGCGGCGTAAATCCTTCGGTGCGCGCACGATTTCCGTATTCATTGATCGCAACGCGCAGTCCTTCACTGGCTCCTACGGTTGGGTACATATGAGGAAATTGCGTTTCATCCAGCTCCACGATAGGAGCGGCCCATGCTTTCCATGTTGTGAAGAACTCTTCATGCATAGGGTCTTGTTTTTGCGTCCAGGCTTCGCGGTACATATTATGAAAGGGATCACGGTATTGGGCCAATGTGCTATCCAGCTTTTTGGCCAGATTTGTAATATCTAAGGGGTCACCGCCTTGTTGCGCCTGTGTAAGGAAATGATGAGACAAGGCCTGTTCAATGATATGGCGGCGTTCTCCCCCATCAATGATTATATCAAGCATCTGTTCTGTTTCAGGTAGAACAAGAGAGTAAATTGTTTTGGAAACACCTGCATTTTTGAGTATTTCGTTTAAGTGCTTATTTTCCGTGGTCATTGTCTTTATTCCTATGGCTCATGAGCGCATAGTCTTTACATATAACCATTCAGAAGTCAAATATTTTACGGGAAATAGCGCGTTGTTTTAGGTGGGGGCTTTTTTGTGTTGGACAGCCTCCAGATTTTCGAGCTCATCTTCTATATTGCCCAGACGGGGAATCGTTGAGAGGGCGCCTTTTTTTGTGCAGGTCAAAGAGGCTGAAATTGAGGCGTATTTCAGGGCATCCGGCAACGACTTTTTTTCATGTAAGGCAGCAGCCAGTGTGCCGCAATAGGCATCGCCGGCAGCCGTCCGGTCAACAAAATTGGGTAGCTCCAGCGCAGGGACGATGAATATGTCTCCATCGGGTGTGGCAGCAACGGAACCATTTTTTCCCATGGTGATAATACAGGTTATGTTTCCCTTGAGGGCAAAGGCATGAGCCAGCGTTTCGGCGTCTATGTCTGTCATATTCAGAGCCTGTTCCGCTTCATTCTTGTTGGCCACGAGATAATCGAGATCCTCCAGTGTATTCTGAGGGATTTCGGACACGGGAGAGAGATTGAGTATAGTGGTGGCCCCTTTTTCTTTGGCGCGTTTAATGAGTTCCCAGTTTTGTTCCGGCGGTACGTCCATTTGCATGACAACGATATTACCGGGTTTCAGGATTTCATCCGGTACTTGGTCGGCTGTGATATCTGTGTTGGCACTCATGGCCAGAATAACCTGTTTTGTATTGTTCGGGCCCCGTATAATGCAGGCGCAGCCTGTCTGATGAGGGGATTGCCCGACCCCGGTTGTCATGACACCCTCACGCCGCAGGCGATGTAAAATACGCAGGCCAACGCCATCATCTCCGATGCGTCCGACCAGTGCTGTTTTGATGTCAAAGCGGGATGCGGCTAACGCTTGATTAGAACCTTTTCCCCCGACGGCCATTTCATAGCCGTGTCCCCGCACTTCGTCACCCGGTTGCGGCAGGGTTCTGGTGTCCATATAGACATCCATGCTGATGGAGCCAAATACAATAATCATTGGTTATTTTAATCGGTTAATTTATGTGACACTATGACACGATTGTATGTTGGAAATGAAGTTTATTATTCTTTATAATCTTTTGATTGTAGAGTAACAGAGGCTCGTTCGGTTCGTAGAAAGAGGGAAATGAATAATGGATTATGAGGCACATTTTCAGAAGCGTATCAGCGATCTGAAATCAGAAGGGCGCTACCGCAGCTTTGCAACGCTGGAACGGATTGCCGGCAGGTTTCCCAAGGCCTTGTGCTATGCACCTGATGGCTCATCAAAAGAAGTCACGATCTGGTGTAGTAACGATTACCTCGGTATGGGTCAGCATCCTGTTGTCTTGAACGCTGTGAAGGAGGCTGTTGACCGTTCCGGTGCGGGGGCAGGCGGGACACGTAACATTTCCGGGACCACGCGCTATCATGTGGAACTGGAAGAGTCTCTGGCTGATCTTCATCAAAAAGAATCTGCTCTGGTCTTTTCTTCTGGTTACATTGCAAATGAAGGGGCGTTGAGCACATTATCGAAGCTGTTGCCTGATTGTATTGTTTTTTCTGATGCGCTTAATCATGCCTCCATGATCATGGGAATTCGCAGCGGCGGTTGTGAAAAGCATGTCTTTCGTCACAATGATGTAGAGCATCTGGAGGAATTACTAAAATCCTCCGATCCAAAGCGTCCTAAATTGATTGCCTTTGAATCCGTTTATTCGATGGAAGGCGATATAGCACCGATCAAGGAAATTATAGAACTTGCCGAAAAATACAGCGCGTTGACTTATATCGATGAAGTCCACGGTGTTGGGCTTTATGGCCCCCGCGGGGCCGGTGTGGCGGAAGAACGCGGTTTAATGGATCGTATTGATATTATTGAAGGCACGTTTGGTAAAGCCTACGGCCTGATGGGTGGCTACATCGCCGGTAAGGCTGCGATGGTAGATGCTGTGCGTTCTTTTGCAGCAAGCTTTATTTTCACGACATCCCTGCCGCCGGGAGTCTTGGCCGGTGCGCGCGCCAGTGTTGAGCATTTGAAGGTGTCAGACATCGAACGCCAGCGTCAGCGTCGGAATGTACGGCGTTTGAAAGCACGTGTGGAGGCTGCCGGTATGCCTTATATGCAGGGGGAAAGTCACATTGTGCCGCTGGTTGTCGGGGAAGCGACGTGCTGCAAGCAGGTTACGGATATGTTGATGAGTGAGTATGATATATATGTGCAGCCCATCAATTTCCCCACGGTCCCGAAGGGAACGGAGCGTCTGCGCTTAACGGCGACGGCTGCGCATAGTCTGGAGGAGGTTGACCATTTTGTCGATGTTTTGCAGGAACTGTGGAGTGAATCGCACATGTTTCAGCACGCTGTGGCTTAATATAGTAATTTCGATTAATAATAAGACAACCTCGTCACCCCCGTGATCCTGCGATAGCAGGATAAAAACGGCGGGGGTCTGGTTATGAGCGCCGCTGCGCACTTTGTTTTGCCGGATGCCCGCATAAAGCGGGCATGACAATGTCTTATTCTTAATGAAAACAACTATATCAGAGGTTTTTCTTTAGCCATAGAAGTGCCACTGCTGTAATGAACCACAAGCTCAAGCTTAGTCCTAATCCGGACAGTGGTTGCAGGAATTTCGATGAAATAATAAGTGTTACTACAAAAGCTAAAAACGGCAAGAGTCCTGCAAATATACCGATTGTAAAAATAGAAAAGTCTTTTGGGCTGGTGAAAAGGATTGCGTAAGATGTTGTTACAACAAGAATAACTGGGAAAAGGGAGATAACACCTGCCGTCCACGATTTTCCATGGTCTGTAAAATAAACGACCAAACTTGCCAATAATCCTGTGCTACAAAAGATGACGATGTATTTTAGAAGGGTTAATGGCATTGTTTATTTCAGCTTTTTCTTCAGCAGTTCATTCACGGCAGCGGGGTTGGCCTTGCCTTGTGATTTTTTCATGACCTGACCGACGAAAAATCCGAAGAGCTTGTCTTTACCGCCTTGATAGGCTGCGACATTATCCGGGTTTTCGGCAATCACCTCATCGATGATTTTTTCAATAGCGCCTGTGTCGGTGACTTGTTTTAAGCCCTTTTCCTCGACAATGGCGGCGGCATCTTGCCCTGTTTCATACATGGTAGCGAATACGTCTTTGGCAATCTTTCCTGAAATTGTGTTGTCGGAGATCAGTTCAATAAGGCCGCCGAGTTGTTCGGCCTTGATGGGCGAGTCTTTGATGTTTTTATTTTCTTTATTCAGGCCTCCCAGTAATTCATTAATAACCCAGTTGGCCGTTAGTTTGGCGTTGCGTCCCTTTGCTGCCGTTTCAAAAAAATCAGCACGGGCCCGTTCGGAAATTAACACGCTTGAATCATAGGCAGACAAATCATATGACTTCATGAAGCGGTGTTTCTTTTGATCCGGCAATTCGGGCAAGGTCTGTTTGATTTCCTCGACCCACTCATGTTTGATTTCCAGAGGCAGAAGGTCCGGGTCCGGAAAATAACGATAGTCATGGGCGTCTTCTTTGGAGCGCATGGAGCGTGTTTCCATTTTAGCCGGGTCCCACAGGCGTGTTTCCTGTTTGACGGTGCCGCCCTCTTCGATGAGATCAATTTGGCGCCGGACCTCATAATCTATGCATTGCTGTACGGCTTTGACGGAGTTTACGTTTTTGATTTCGGCTCTTGTTCCCAATTCATCCCCCGGCTTACGCACAGAAATATTCACATCGGCGCGCATGGAGCCTTCATCCATGTTGCCGTCGCAAGTGCCGAGATAGCGCAGGATCATGCGGAGCTTGGAGAGATAGGCTGTTGCTTCTTCCGGCCCGCGAATATCCGGTTCGGAAACAATTTCCATCAGGGCGCAGCCCGAGCGATTAAGGTCAACGTAAGATTTTGTCGGGTGTTGGTCATGGAGTGACTTTCCGGCATCCTGTTCCAGATGAAGACGGGTGACGCCGATTTCTTTGATGGTGCCGTCCGGTAAGTCGATTTCAATTGTTCCTGTGCCGACAATCGGGTCTTCAAACTGAGAAATCTGGTAACCTTGCGGCAAATCAGCATAGAAATAGTTTTTACGGGCAAAAACGGAATGGAGATTGATTTTAGCGTTTATGCCCAGACCTGTGCGGACGGCCTGTTCAACGACATGCTCGTTGAGAACGGGCAACATACCGGGCATAGCCGCATCAACAAGGGAAACCTGCGCATTGGGCTCGGCGCCGAATGTGGTGGCAGACCCGGAAAACAGCTTTGATTTTGCAATCACCTGCGCATGGACCTCCATCCCGATCACGGTTTCCCATTCGCCTGTTTCGCCTTTGGTTAGTTTCGCCATGTTTTCTCAACTCCTGAATTATCTATCAGATAAATTCATACACCGCGTCGCCGGGTTTGCAAAGCCGTTCATGCAAAAAAGCCCTCTCTGTATAAAGAAGAAAGGGCTTTGTGCTATTTTATATAGAAGTTGTTAGCGTTTAAATCTGTTTGGCCGCTTTGTGCTGCGGGAGGGCGGTGTCTTCTTGGTATCTGGTTTACGCCCGGTAAGTTGCTTTTTCGAACTGTCCATAGCGGAGTTCAGAAAAGTGGTACCTAATTCTTTCATGTTCTTCCGTCCGGATGGAGAGCCGGCCCATGCCCCAACGGCGAGGGGGATAAAAGTCCAGCCGGCAGGTGAAAGAAGCCAGGCAAGAGTGGCACCGCCGCCTATCCATGCTGCTTCTTCAGGGTGTTCCTCAAGATAGTCTTTTGTCCGTTCAAAAAAGTTTGGTTTATCTTCTCTTTTTATACCCATTGTCGTTCTCCTTGTTGTAAGCGCATTCCAAATTCTGCGGAAAATCTAACACGGTTATGGTAATCTGTCAACAAAATATGTAAAAGAATTTTGCTATGCCGGTTCTGCGGATGGTGGTGGTTTTTTGTTGTCAGTTTTTTTCGTGTCATCGGGCTTTTTATGCAGGTATTTTGACATTTGGTCTTCTGCATAACCGGCGAGTAAAAGGCTGACGATGGAGACAGGACCAGCATATTTTGGAAAAATACGGCTCAGGGCTTTGCATGCAACACGATGTGCACCATGTCCTGTTGAATGAACAAGGGCCAGTTTGAAATATTTCTTCAGGCTCAGTTTCTGGTCTTCGTTTAACAAAGTTTTCCAGTTGCGGCGTTGTGGGTTTTCACCTTGGCCGTCTTTGTTTTCCGGAGAGTCTTCCTTCATTTTTATGGTCCCGATTTTGAATTAGGTAAAAGCAAGAGGGGACGTTATGTTATTTTCCAAAATATGTCAAATTTCAGTGTTTCGGTCTTCTGTCCCTTATCTTCCAAGGCCGTTTTGCTTTTTCCGCTATTTGGGTCCGGGGTTGCCTCGACCATTGTTTTTCTTCTTATTTTTTTTCTTCGGGGTTTTTGGGCCTTCGGTTTTGATGACTTCAATGTCCACCTGTTCCGCATTATCAATAGAGGCATCATCAGGCCCTACGATTTCTGCGTCTTCAGCCGGTTGATCAGGAGCATTATCGTTAAAGGCATCTTTAACCGCATCAACACCGTCTTTGGCTGCATCTGCGATGCTTCCGCCAACATCGTTAGCGGCACCCTTGATAATGTCTTTATTATTTTCGATAACAACTCCGGCAACGATGACCGCACCTTTTTTGAGCCAACCGCCAGGTGTAAACATGGAGACAACACTAAAGGCTGTGGCAATGGGGCGCTCTTTTGCATTGAGCAAAGCTTCAGAGGCTGCGCCTTTAATCATGAATTGCTTGCCTTTGCTTATTTTTCCTTCGGCGAATTTGTCGAATTTTTCTTCTGTATGTTTTGCCGCTTTGTCAGCGACTTCGCCTGCTTTTTTCTTCATCTTATCCAAAAAGCTTTTTTTCTCTGGTTTCGACATTGTACGTCTCCTTGGGCTTTGTAATCTTCAACAATCTAAATCTGAGAGGGATCATAGGCAAGTTTATGTAATATGTCAATATTTTTTATGAAAAAGATCTTAACGGTAGTGGAAGGCTCCCATGCAGTTTCGCCTTACCGTATAAAATTCCTTTTGATAATCAAGATTTTCAATCAGCGTGGTTAGGGGGTCTTTGATAACAATATCATCGCCTTCCATGTTGGTGAAAGCCGATACAGAGGCGCCCGTACGGCGGTCTTTATGAGCTTGTTTGTAATACACCAACGCCAGAATATCCGAGCCGTAGGCGGCTGCGTATTTCTCCATACCGTTTGCCGTGCAATGACACATGCCCTCTAAACCCTGCTGGCTTTTGACGGTTTTGCTCCAATATCTATTGTTTGTACAGTTTTCGTATACGATTTCCCTGATCGGGGAAGCGAGGCAGGGGGCAAAGATGTCGACGACAATTTTTTCATCGCCGAGCCTGCCTTTGCCTTCGCCGGTAGCCAGCAGGGTCATTTCCTGTTCTGTCAGGTTCCCCGTCATAATTTTATCGGCGCTACAGGCGCACATATTTTGCTGAGCGTTATAGGTTCTGGTTTTATCAGGTTTGGCCATGCAACGGTCATAGTACTGAAGTGTAAAGGCTAAGGCCTGATTGGCGTTTTCGCTTGTTGCATTGTTTTCCTGCGCATAGGCCGGGAGGGCTGAGAGTAGCAGCAGGGAAAAAAGGAGCGTTCGTATTATGACTTTTCCTCCAGACAGCTTATCAGGTTGTCATAGGATTCCCTGCGAAAGTCCGGACTATCCATGACTGGGCCGATAGGGTCTGTGATGTTCCTGTTTTTTGCAATAACTTTAGCCATGAGAGCCGTGCCGGTGCTGCTGAACCATGTTCCTGTTTTTTTGGCAACGCAATGGCATAAGGCGCTTCTGTCCATTTTAACGCCAGCCATATCTATTTTTTTATCTTGCAAGCATTCTAATTCGACAAGATCCTGTACGGGAAAGTTCATGCAGGGCGCGTAAACATTTAGAAGCATTTTATTCAGCATATCACGCCCGGCTTGTGATTGTTGCGCCATAACCTGTATGTCTTCAATTGTCATGGTTTCCATCATTTTTACAGACGTGCAGGAACAAAGCATCATGTGGGTGTCTTTTGACATGCGCTTGTCAGGGGTGAGCATGCAATTGTTGTAATAGGCGTTGGCTGTTTCTTTGCTGATGGGGGTCTGGGCATAGGTGTTGCCAGACAGAATACCAGATAGAATAAATGACAGGAGGCCGGCCACAAGGAAGAGGCAAAGGCTTCTGGTGATTTTAAGGCGAGGGTGATGCATTTTTCTGTATCATATCTTCGAGTGTTGAAATCATGGTGCGATGGTCGTTTGCCAAATCATTATTCAGTCTTCTCATGAAGATGGTAGAGAGTTTTCTGTGATACCACAATGACCCTTCTTTTCCGCCCTTAAACTGTTGCCAGAGTGCTTCGCCTTCTTTTTTGTAGGTTTGGGTAAGGCTTTGCAGATTATGGACCTTATCGGCGCATGAAACCAGAAGGGCGTCGAGCGGTTTATCTTTCATTTTTTCGATAGATTCCGCTTTTCTCTTTTTCCAGGGCGGCTTTTCCACGCCGGGTTGGCCGACGACTTCCGAGCAGTTATCAACGATGTTCCGTACGCGCGTACCATACTGTTCTTCGATATCATCCAAGGTAATTTTGTGGCCCTGATCTTCTATGACGTCGTGGAGGAGGGCGGCAATCGCCTGTTCCTCGTCCCCGCCATGTTGGAGAACCAGCATGGCTACGGCATAAGGATGGGCAATATAAGGTGTATGGCAGCTTTTGCGAACCTGTCCATCATGAATACGGGTGGCTTGTGCTACGGCTTCATAAAATTTTTCTGATAATTTTGTCATCATGCTGCCTTCTGTACCACCATTTGCGGCATGGCTGCAAACTGGGCAGACTTTTCTATTGTTTTTCCGATGTTTAGTACAGTTTGCTCATCCCATGCTTTTCCAATAATTTGTAGTCCGAGCGGCAGGCCGTCGTGATCCAGACCGGCCGGTACGGACATACCCGGCAGACCGGCCAGCGAAGCAGGAACCGTAAAGACATCATTCAGGTACATCTTAATGGGGTCGTCTTCTTTTTCGCCAATCGCAAAGGCTGCGGAAGGTGCTGTGGGTGTGAGCAGGGCATCACATTGCTCGTACGCTTTTGTGAAATCTTCGGCAATCAGGCGGCGGACCTTCTGAGCCTTGATATAATAAGCATCATAATATCCGGCAGAGAGCGCATAGGTACCAATCATGATCCGGCGTTTTACTTCATCGCCAAAGCCTTCGGCGCGGGTGTTTTCGTACATGCCTTGTAAGTCTTCGCCTTCAACGCGTAAGCCGTAACGGACACCGTCATAGCGGGCGAGGTTGGATGAGGCTTCCGCCGGGGCAATGATATAATAAGCGGGCAGGGCGTATTTTGTATGAGGCAGGCTGACATCGACGATTTCGGCACCGGATTCTTTCAGCCATTCCATGCCTTGTTGCCAGAGCTTTTCAATGTCTTCAGGCATGCCGTCCAGACGGTATTCTTTGGGAATGCCTATTTTTAAACCCTTGATGTCGTCATTCAGGGCGGCGGACCAGTCCGGTACGTCTTTTTGGGCCGATGTGCTGTCCTTGGGGTCATGCCCGGCCATGGCTTGCAGCATTAGGGCTGTGTCTTCCACCGTGCGGGCAAATGCCCCGGCCTGATCCAGTGATGAGGAAAAGGCCACAGTGCCCCAACGTGAGCAACGCCCATAGGTGGGTTTGATTCCCACTGTGCCGGTAAAGGCAGCCGGCTGACGGATAGAGCCACCGGTGTCTGTTCCTGTTGCACCGAGTGCCAGACGAGCCGCAACAGCAGAGGATGATCCACCGGATGAGCCGCCGGGGACCAGATCAGCTTCTGGTTTGTTCTGGTTTTTCCATGGATTAATAACATTGCCAAAATAGCTCGTCGTATTGGATGAGCCCATAGCAAATTCATCGAGATTGGTTTTGCCGAGCATGACCGCGCCATTGTCAAAAAGATTGGCGGTCACTGTCGATTCATATGTTGGTATAAAGCCTTCGAGAATATGGCTGCCCGCTGTTGTTTGTACGCCTTTGGTGCAAAACAGGTCTTTTACGGCAATAGGAATACCATCCAGCAGGCCGGTTGTACCCGATGCGCGGCGTTTGTCGCTTTCTTCCGCCTGTTTCAGGGCGATATCCGGCGTTTCCGTGATAAAGGCGTTCAGGCTGCGGGATGTTTCTATCGCACTGATATGGGCTTCAGTCAGCTCTTTGGCTGTGAAATCCTTGTTCTTCAGCCCTTTTAGGGCTTTAGCAATTGTCAGATGTGTGAGTTTAGTCATTATTCTATTACCTTGGGAACGACAAAAAAGCCTTCCAGTTCTTCCGGGGCATTGGCCAGCACATCAGCAGGGTAACCGCCGTCCGTGACTTCGTCTTTGCGTAAGGGTGGAGTTATGTCAACGACATTAGCCAGCGGTTCCACATTATCTGTATTCACTTCGGAAAGCTGTTCAATCCAGCCGATAATGTGGCTGAGCTGCGGCGCCAGTTTTTCCTGCTCTGCATCCGTGACCTTGATGCGGGCGAGGCCGGCCACTTTTTGTACTGTTTCTTTGTCTATTGTCATGTTTAGTGTTTTCCTGTGTTCAGCCTGAATTTCTAGCATTCCTCTCACGGGCACGCAAGAATAAGAAATCAATGCAGTTTTTTTGTTGACATAATGCAATTCAAGTTATATGATGCCCTCTGTATAAATATAAATAAGAGGACTGAATAATGGGTGATATGGCCACAATTGTAATTTTGACGGATGAGTTTGATGCGATTGCAAACGATACAAACTTTGGAAAAAAACTTACAGACGCTATTCAGAAACAAAGCACTTCTCTGAAGAACGTACCTTTGGATGGTTATTCATCTTTTGTAGCAAATGTAGCGCCTTCAGATGATGCTGTGTTTATGGTGGTCGGTGGCAACAAGGCTGCTATTATTGAGCACAGAATAGGGCATCACAAATATAGAATCTAGCGCGGTATGCCTGATTTCTTGAATTCATAGCGTTCCCGTGGCAGTGTTCCGGGCATGCCTGTTGGTTTACTCAAAGATATAGTGGATTTACGGCCTCGGAATATGCGCCTTTTAGGCATGGATCCGGGGTCAAAAACGATTGGTCTGGCTATTGCGGATAGCCGTCATTCTATTGCCACGCCCTTAAAAACCATCAAACGCACCAAATTCACAAAAGATATTGAGGAATTAAGGCCGGTTATTGTCGATTATGAGATTGGCGGCTATGTGTTGGGGTATCCCATCAATATGGATGGATCAGAAGGGCCGCGATGCCAGTCTGTCCGTCATTTTGCGGAGGAAATGGTAAAGTATCCACAGATTTTCGGGACAGATCTGTGGATAGCCCTGTGGGATGAGAGGCTCTCTACCGCGGCGGTGGAAGATTTTCTGGTCGATGTTGTGGACATGTCCCGCGCCAGACGCAAACAGGTTGTCGATAAACTGGCCGCCCAGCATATCCTGCAGGGCGCGCTGGACTTTATAGGTAGAACAGATTAGGGGCTGCCGACTTGTCTTTTTACCCGTGCTTCATCAAGTCCCATACTTCATTAAACTATGCCCGTTTTGGCGCATCCATTTTTTCCCTGTGGAATAATCTTCGGATAATTCTGTGCAAAGCGCCCAGAACTTGGGGCCGTGGTTCATGTGGATAAGGTGCGCGACTTCGTGCGCGACGACGTAATCCATGGCCCCCCACGGGGCAAATATTAAGCGCCATGAAAACGAGATGCGGCCATCCGGCCCGCAACTGCCCCACCGGCTTTTCGTGTCGCGGATTTGAACGGATTCTATTGTTTTGCCAATCTGTGCGGCTTTTTCATGGGCCAACCCTGTCAAAGTATCCCGTGACTCTTTTTTCAGGAATCGGGTGATCCGTCCGGCAGGGTCTTTCTTGTTTGTTGATATAGATATTTCGTTGTTTTTCAGTTCTATACGGGTTGATTTTAAAGTTGTATCACAGTCAATATGCACGTGCCGATCTTGTCCTAAGACGGGAATAATAGAGCCCTGTGTAAAAGGGACAGGGGCGGGCAGGGCGGCCAGTTTATCCTTGATCCATTCTTCGTGGTCCAGAGCAAATTCCCGCGCTTTTTTGAGACTAGCGCGCTTTGGCATGACCAGATTGATGACACGATTTTTGCTATCCAGCCGCAGCCTCATACGTTTTGCACGGGAGCTGACCTTTAATTCAAGGCATGGATGAATATCTGTAAGTTCTGTTTTTGTCATGGCAAAGGCATGATAGCGCGTCCATCAGGCCTTTTCAGCTTTTTCTTTCTTCTTTTTTGCTTGCTGTCTTTTCTGAACAGCCTCAACACTGTGTTTTGATGTGTCCCATTGCTCCGGCACTTGATCTGGGGATGTTTTTAAATCAGCAGAAGGCACGGGATCGACCTTTTTATCATGCTGGCGGATGAAATGACGAAGGCGGGGCATGATGTGTTCCCGCCAGCGGCGGCCATTAAAGATACCGTAATGGCCGACATTTTCCTGAAAATGGTGGAATTTTTTGTTGGCTGGGAGGTTGGTGCATAAAGTATGAGCCGCCGTGGTTTGTCCGTGGGCGGAAATATCGTCCAGTTCACCTTCAATGGTCAGGAGCGCTGTTTTTTTGATTTTTTTAGGGTCGACTTTTATAGTGCGGCCCGTTTTAGGGTCTTTCCATGTCATTTTACCTCTGGGCAGGAGATGCTTCTGAAAGACGGTTTCAACGGTTTGCAGATAGAATTCTGCTGTAATATCCATGACAGAGTTGTATTCATTATAGAATGTACGGTGCCTGTCTGCGGATTCGCCGTCTCCGGCAACCAGATGTTGATAGAATTTCATGTGGGAACCGACATGATTGTCCAGATTCATCGACATGAAACCACCAAGCTGGATAAAGCCGGGATAAACCTTACGCTGTGCGCCGGGATAGTAGAACGGCACTGTTGTCGTGACTGTATTTTCAAACCAGCTTAAGGGACGATCCTCTGCCAGTTCCGTAACCTTTGTTTTCGAAATGCGCGTATCAATCGGCCCGCCCATTAGAGTCATGGTCGCGGGGGTATTGGGGTTGCCTTGCGCTTCCATAAGGGCTGTGGCCGCAAACACAGGGACGGCGGGCTGGCACACAGCAATGACATGGGTGTTGGGGCCCAGAAATTCCAGAAATTCCTGTATATAGGCAATATATGTATCGAGGTCGAATGCGCCTTCTTTCAGGGGGACCTGCCGGGAGTCGACCCAGTCGGTGATGTAAACATCATGATGAGGGAGCAAAGACTCTACTGTGCCGCGTAACAATGTAGCAAAGTGACCGGATATCGGCGCAGTGAGTAGTATTTTTGGATCGTTTCTGTTTGTCTCACGCTTGAAATTCAACAATGTGCAGAACGGTTTTTCAAGAACAGCTTTCTCGGTGACCTGTACAGCTTTTCCCTCTATTTTTGTTGTGGGCAGGCCGAAATCAGGTTCTCCGAAACGTTTTGTGGCCCGTTCAAATAATTCGGCGTTGGCTGCAATTGTCCGTCCGGGCTGTGTGTAAGAAAGAGGGTTCCATGGGTGCTGGTATATATTTTTTGTGGCCTCTGCCGTCAGGCGTGCCGGGGTTAACATGGCATGTTGAATATCGTATATTTGATACAGCATAGGTTACTCTTTCTGTTACTTTACTCTGATCTTCTATTATCGCAGATCGTCAGTTTTTTCGCAATGCAGCAATTTTTTATCTCTTAATTCCTGTGTGTATATTTTTATGGTTGATGCTATGATAAGGAGCCTTGAGATTAATTTAAGTTGTTGTGATGGAAACGTTTTTATCTGAAATTCATAGCCAGATTCTGGACCCTGACCGTTTTCCCGTGGCCATGCTGGCTATTATTACGGTTATCATTGTAGGAATTGTAACCGGCCCTATGCATGGTAATGC
>JAJFGQ010000048.1 GCA_021776075.1 Alphaproteobacteria bacterium
TGTCATCGGCCTCGGCTATGTCGGGATGCCTCTGGCTCTTATATTGGCCAAACATGTTCAGGTCGTTGGTTTCGATGTTTTTGAATCAAGAATAGACGAACTGAAAAAAGGACAGGACAGAAACCGTGAAGTCCAACAGGCTGATTTGCGGGAGACATCCTGTCGTTTTACGGGCGCTCCGGAAGATCTGAAAAGCAGCAACGTATATATCATAACGGTTCCGACCCCCATTGATGATAAGAATGCACCTGACCTTACGGCTGTCAAAGCGGCATCGAAAACAGTTGCCGCTTATCTTGAGAAAGGCGATATCGTTGTCTACGAAAGCACGGTTTATCCGGGCGTTACCGAAGATATTTGCGGCCCTGTTCTGGCTGAAGGCAGCGGGCTGACATGCGGCACGGATTTCTTTCTGGGTTATTCGCCGGAACGCATTAACCCCGGCGATACGGAACACACCGTCCAGAACATTACCAAAGTTGTTTCCGGACAGACAGAAGAGGTCACGGACTTTCTAGCCGCGCTTTATGGTTGCGTGAATAACGGCAATATATTCAAAGCAAAGAATATCCGCACAGCCGAAGCCTCCAAAGCCATTGAAAATGCGCAGCGTGATATTAATGTGGCCTTTGTCAACGAAGTCACCATGATTTTGAACAAGCTTGGTCTGTCCTCCCATGACGTACTGGAAGCGGCGCGTACAAAATGGAATTTTCTTCCTTTTTCACCGGGACTGGTCGGCGGCCACTGCATTGGTGTTGACCCCTATTATCTGGCGCATTGTGCCCAAAGCATCGGGCATACACCGGAGGTCATTCTCGCAGGCCGAAAAATCAACGACTCCATGGGCGCATTTGTGGCAAATGACATAGATGAAGCACTCCATAACAACGACAGCCCTGCTCATATTCTTCTTTTGGGCTTTACTTTTAAGGAGAACATTAATGACATCCGCAATACCAAAGTTATGGGCATCATTAACCGTTTGAAAGAAAAAGGGCATCACGTTGATGTTCACGATCCGCATGCCTGCCCGGAACAGGTTAAAAAAGAATATGGCTTTTCACTAATCTCTTCTTTGCCTTCTAAAGGGCAATATGACTGTATTACCCTCACTGTAAGCCATAAAATATACGAGGATATGCCAACAGATGCCGTGATCTCCCTTCTAAAGGAAGGCGGCCTTGTTTATGACCTAAAGAATCTTTGGAAGGACCGAAACTTTACAGACAGTGTCCTCTATCGCTCACTTTGAAAAGAAGCTCTTCAAATTCCTTGATAACGGCGTCTTTTTCAAACGCACGGGGAAGAAGGGAAACACGCGGCCCAGTTCGTGAAGACGCCTGAACATCTTTCATGGCTTCGATAAACCCCTGCATATTGTCAACAATAGTAATCGCGCCCGGCTGTGCACGCTCCGCAATTTCGTGAATACCACCGGATTCTGTCGTTGCAATTACTTTTGTGCCGCAGGCCAGAGATTCCAAAACGACATTGGGCAATCCTTCGCAACGTGACGGCAGTAAAAGGCAATCCGCCGCAGCATAATGGGACCAAGGCTTTTTCACTAGCCCCGTCAAAGTGACATGCTCGGCCAAGCCATTTTTTTTGATGAGTTCGCTCAGGTGAGTATATTCAGAACCTTCTCCCACAATATCCAAATGCCATGATTGCCCCATTTGCAAATCAGGCAAAACGCTTATCAAGCGATCATATCCCTTGAGGTAATCAAGCCGTCCGACGCAAAGAAAACGAATATCCCGGGGAGAAGACACAACGGAACAGGTATCCTCTTCAGGACTGTCAATATCCTTCAAATCCAGGGGGTTTAGCAATATGACATGGTTGTCCGTTTTAACTCCTAACTTGCCCCTCAGATCATCAATTATAATTTGTGCCGGACTAATCACCATATCGGCCTTGGGATATAGCCACCGATACAAAAGTTTTGTAATTTGTTTCCCTACAGGATCAGGGTTTTTCAGGATAAAAGCCGGAAGAGTAGCCTCCCTGACAATAAAACGGGTTTTGGGAAAAAACGGCTTGAGTAGTAACAGGGCAAAATTCATGTGGGCCATGGTTGAGATAACAATATCAGGCTTAAGTTCCCGTAGTTTGGAATAGAGCTTTGGCAAAGCATCCCTGACACGGGGTCTATCAAGAGAATAATGAGGGATATCCTGATTGATCGTATCGTGTAACGTGCCCTCATCACTCAGCGTCACAAGTGCGGCTGAAAAACGCTCGGAATTCAATCCGTTCATCAGGTTAAGCGCTACTTTTTCTGCACCACCGGTTACCAAGTTCGGCAGGACAAAAACAATAGAAATCCGTTCATTCATGGAAGACAATATAAATTTCTTGTTCACAAAAGGGAGCACCATGCCAGTATATTGAAAAAACAATGCAACACAAAACGAAAACATTCTCTCTTACTATAGCAGAGCCGGTAAAAACTTATTATAAGGAACAATGGATCAGAAAACGCTCAAAGTCGTATTTGTTTTACCCGCGCTCACTGCCGGTGGGGCTGAGCGTGTATTGATCACGCTGATGAACACACTGGACCGGACACGCTTTTCTCCCGAATTTATTACTGTCACCAACAACGGGCCTCTTAAAACCCTGATAGACCCCGATATTCCCTTTCACAGTTTAAACAGCAGGTGGCTTCATGGCTCCCTGCCCGGGCTTGCTTTTAAACTGAAAAAAATTAAACCCGATATCGTCGTATCGACAATGGCCCATATGAATTTTACCTTGTTGCTGCTCAAGCCATTTTTTCCCAAAACCCGTTTTATTATACGTGAAGCTGTTACACCCTCTTTCTTTCTTCAAGGCCGATCTCACTTATCATTCGCGATCAAAACAGCCTACTGCCTGCTATACCCTTGGGCAGACCTTGTCCTCAGCCCGGCGCAGGAAATCATAAATGAGTTTTCTACCGTTCTTCATATGACGTGCAAAAACTATGCCCTCCTCCGTAATCCTGTGGATCTGAGCCGCGTTCGTGCCGACGAAACAAAACACTTTGAGATTACCGAAGAAAGAGAGAAAACACTCCATTTTATTGCTGCCGGGCGCCTGCACTATCAAAAAGGTTTTGACCGGCTTATTGAAGTCCTGCCGCAACTGAATGTTCCTTACGACTGGAAACTCACCATTCTGGGGGAAGGTTCCGAGCGACAGGCGCTTGAGAGTCTGATTAGAGAAAAAGGACTGACGGACAAAGTCAGCCTTCCGGGACTGAGCCATAACCCATGGCCGCATTACGCCGCGGCTGACTGCTTTTTAATGCCCTCACGTTGGGAAGGCCTGCCGAATGTCGTACTGGAATCTCTGGCATGCGGCACATCTGTCATTGCCACCCGTGACTCCGGCGGAATCAAAGAAATCGCTAACCTTGCATCGAAAGGCACGGTAACAGTTGTGGATGATATGCCTGCGTTTTTAAAAGCCATGGAAGTCATAAAACCGCACCCAAGCAAAACATTCCGGCCTTCTCTATTGCCGAAAGATTTTGACAAAGAATCCATTACAGTACAGTTTTCTAATATTCTTGATTCTGTCTTTTCGGCAGGTCAGAGAGAAAAAGGAAAACATAGGAATGAATGACCCGGTTCTCGTTACTGGCGCTGCCGGCTTTATCGGCTTTCATACAGCCTTGCAGCTTTTGCAACGTGGAGAATCTGTTGTCGGAATCGACAATTTGAATGATTATTACGATGTCTCCCTGAAAGAAGATCGTTTACAGCAGCTCGATAATTTTGAAAATTTCAGCTTCGTTAAGCAGGACATTACCGACAAAACCGGAATGGAAAAACTATGGGCTGACCACGGCCCCTTCACACGTGTTGTGCATCTGGCGGCACAGGCCGGTGTGCGCCATTCCCTGACGGACCCCTATTCCTATATTGCCAGCAATTGTATGGGACATCTGACCGTTATGGAGATGTGCCGCCACACCAAGGCCTTTAAGCACCTTGTCTATGCCAGTTCCTCTTCCGTTTATGGCGGCAATACAAAAATGCCATTTTCCGTGCAGGACGAAGTAAACCTGCCCTGCTCTCTCTATGCGGCGACCAAACGCAGTGATGAATTGATGAGCCAAAGCTATAGCCATCTTTATGATATGCCACAAACGGGCTTACGATTTTTTACCGTATACGGCCCCTGGGGACGCCCGGACATGGCGCTTTTCATTTTCACGAAAGCCATCACCGAAGGCAAAAAAGTACCCGTTTTCAACAACGGCCAAATGAAACGGGACTTTACCTATATTGACGATATTGTCAGTGGTGTCATCGCCACGCTGGATACACCGCCGGAAAAAACCGACAAACAAGCACCGCACCGCGTGCTGAACATCGGCAACACACGCAGCGAAGATTTAATGGATTTTATCCGCCTGATCGAAGAAAAACTGGGGAAAAAGGCCGATATTGAATTCAAAGAGATGCAGTCTGGCGATGTCAAACAAACCTACGCTGATGTCACAGAAACAACGGCCCTGACCGGTTATGTACCGACAACCACGATTAAAGAAGGCATACCGCGTTTTATTGCCTGGTATAGGGATTATTACAAAAAATAATGGCACCTGTTGTGGTAAGACTAATCGATTGATTTAATACAATAAAATTGAAATTCTAGCCTTAAATCCGCAACAGGAAGAAAATAAACAAAATTCTTTAAATAAATTTTCATAAAGTTTTATGTATCATAGAAAGGGATGGTTTGCGTTGCGATACAAGTGCGATACAATGAATCGTCCTGATTTTGAGTGTGGAATATTTGGGATTACTTAAATGAGAATAACGGATAATAGAGGCTTTACACTTATAGACCTGTCAGTTGCTCTTATTGTGATTGGATTAATTATGGTGCCCGCCCTACGCCTTCATCAGATCAAGCAAGCAAGAGCTGATTTTCTTACAACAGGGGATAGATTGTTTGATATACGGGAAGCCACGTCTAACTTTTACTATGCAAATAATCGATATCCATGCCCCGCCAACATTACAAAGACAGCCGCAGATGATGATTACGGCGCTGAAGACTGCACGATCGTCCCCAACGCGGATGGTATTACAAGGGGCGGCGTCCCTTTTATAGATTTACAAATCCCCCCCTCGGCAACATTAGATAGATGGTCCCGTAAAATTACCTATGTTGTCACGAATGATTTAACAGTGGCGCCTCTCAACCCTGTCGGTGGACGGATTCTTGTTACAGGGCTTGATGGAGATGGTCTAGCGAAAACATACGCTGCCGGCGCTCACCTAATGCTTGTTTCTCATGGAGAAAACGGCCTGGGGGCCTTCACGGCAAATGGGAAATTATTTGCCGCCTGCCTAACCGGAGCGGACGCAACACGGGAATCTCCGAACTGCGACGGCGGCAGAACATACTTCAATAGTCTGTTCGCAAGATCTCTCAGCAACACAGACAGTAATTATTATGATGATATAACCGTTTATCAAGATGGTCTGCCCAACAGAATATGGGTTTATTCTAGAGATGATGACACTGACATTCTTAGCAATGTGCCAAAAGTAGGTATCGGAACAAACTCCCCCGATTTTGCACTGGACGTTAATGGCAATATCAAAACTGAAAACGGGAACGCCAACACTTTGGAAATTTGCGCTCAAGACGGCAGCAATTGTTTTTCAGCTCAGGTGATTGGCGGAACAGGTATAGACTGTAATGACCCCAACACAGCAATGACGGGCATAGAAAATAGTGATACACTCTGCGAAGTAACAAGAACAGCCACGGGCATATCCGGTGGCTGTCCAAGCACCCAATTTATGGTCGGAATAAACAATGCCGGCGTCATCCAATGTTGCCCCGGGGGAACATTTGCGGAAAATATTAATGCAGGAGGGACCGTCATATCATGTGCACCTTAAAAGAAGGCAATAATTACAATACAAAGCGCCACGAGAAGGGATTCACCCTTATCGAAATGTCAATTGTTATGATTATTGTAGGCATTCTGATTGCAACATTTTCTCCTCTTTACTCCGCCTATCTAAGGAATCAGGATCTTGTAGACACAACAACAACAGTGCAGACAGTCACAAGTGCAGTAGGAAGCTTTCGCGCACAATATGGTCGCTACCCTTGCCCAGCCTCATCAACAGCAACACGAAATGATGCCGATTATGGTCACGAAACAGACTGTGAAGATGAGGCATCAATCGCTGTTGCTAACTGTGACGCGGGCATCTGTATTGAAGAAAGCAGTAGAGCCATTACCTTTTCTTCCGGTGGTGCACCAGTCACAATCACACCCCGTATTCGCGTGGGAACAATTCCTTTTCGGGAACTGAATCTACAGGAAAAAGATGCTCTTGACGGACATAGTAATCGCCTTCTTTACGCCGTGACAGAACGTCTAGCTGTAAAAAACACATTTTCTCTGGACGAAGGTGGTATTGCCGTCCTGAATGACAAAGATTTATCTGCTATTGACCCTCCTGGTTCAGCTCATTTTATAATCATCAGTCACGGTGAAAACGGTGCTGGAGCCCGCACAAAGGGGGGACAACTCAATGCCTGTCCCGGAGCCGGTCTTGAGAATGACAATTGCAACGTTGGTGGACAAGCCATATACAGGGTAGCGCAAACAGAAACGACGGGTGATGCTGAACAATTTGACGACATTATTTCTTATTTCACAAGTGTCAATATCCCACTTTGGGAACGCTCGGCAATAAATGAATTCCATATACATCAGCGCCCTTCAGGCGATGTTGGTATTGGGAACTTTACTTCAGAGATATTTGAAAGGGATGAAATAAAAGGCATTGCCTATAGCAGTGGGGCACTTCAAACAACTGAGTTTTGTGATGAAATCGGTGCCAATTGTTTCCCCTCCAGCCTTATCGGTGGCCAGATAATTGAAGGACCGCCCGGCGAATTTACGAATAGTGGGCCAAATGAGGGACTAGTCTGCCCCGTGGGAACATACATGATCGGCATTACAAACGGAGCACCTGATTGCGTTAATGACATTAACGTCACATGCCCAACCGATGAAATTCTGGAAGGTATCCGTGCCGATGGGTCTCTGGATTGCGCAGCCCCGCCACCAGCAGCCTGTACTGCACAAAATGTTGACATTTGCGGTACACCAGTCCCTTTCCCCTTCCTGCTGAACAATCAAAGTTTTACAGCGCCTCAACAAGGGTTCAACCGTGTAGAAACTCACAGATGTCGTGATGGCATAATAAGCTTTCGGAATGGAACAGGGAACTGTGCTCCCCCGGCAGATTGCCCCGCACAAAACAAAAATGTCTGCGGCAATCCGGTTGCCATACCTCCACTGCTTCATGGAGATAGCTTTCCTGCTTCTCATCCACCCACCCGTGTCGTGAACTATGAGTGCAACGATGGTGCTCTGTTGCGTAGAGCCACATCAGGCTTTTGTAACTGTCCCGGCGATAATGTGGGCTTTGAAGCCTGTGAACGGGGACCGGCAGGAATAGGCGGCTTTACTGGCCCCGGCATTACAACGACAACAAGCTTCGACTGCACCACCGGAAATCCCCTGCCCCCGGTAACGACGGGATCATGCACCTGCGAACCGGGCCTGTATTCAGAAACCATAGGACTTTGTCCTGCGAATTTTACAGGAAATATTGTGGAACAGGAGATTCAAGTTTGCGGTGTTACACCCTTTATCAGAACCGATATTGTAAGTTCTCTCTCTGATTGCGTCTGCAACAACCCTGCGGATCTTGTTACTGATACAAATACTTGCCCGCCAGGATTTCGGATAGGCAGCCTTGGCCCCTTTGCAACACGGGCAACAAGGGTTTACAATTGCGATCCGCAAAACCCGGGATTTGGGCCTGCAACCACTATAAATAACTGCGTATGCGAACCCGATTCAACGATACGTCCATTTTCGTGTCCTCCCAATTTAAACAGGGGGCAGATATTAAAGGAAAGCACCCGTTCATGTTCTCCTACCAATGTGGGAACGTGGAGTCCATTTGTTACACTCCCCGATGCACAACAAACAAACCCTTGTCGTTGCGAACCTGAAAATAGAGGGATCTGGAACCCATCATGCCGTGGTGCTTTAACAGGAACCTATACAACAAGTAGAGATTTTATCTGTCAGTCTGACACGTCCCTTCCCGGACAACAGATAACACAGATCACTGCGAACAATTGCGCGTGCCCACCACCGCAACAAAGCAGCCGAGCGTGTGATAGCAACCTGTATAATACAGGCACCATATTGACGGAAAGAAGAATCGATAGCAGCCTTGATTGCAACAATATACCTTTAACCACAATCACGGCATCATTTGGCGGCTTTGTGGATATACCGGGCGGTGATTCCTGCAACTGTGTAGAGTCAACGGAAAGAAACGATGAAGCGTGTCCGGCTGAATTTAATATCGGGAGACGTCATTTAATCAAGGAATTCCGTTGCGATACCGTTCCCATCGGAGATACCGGCTGGCAGATAGATACGGCCCTGGATACCTGCGCTTGCGATTCAAGCGTGACGGACACAAGACAGGTCACCTGTCCGGCAGGCGAAGTCGGTTTCATTGAGGAGACAGGTAACTTCAACTGCAGCACCGGAAATTTTGATTATGCAGAGGTTTCCAGAACTTGCTCTTTGCCGACATACCATTGGACATCAGATAGCTCCCCTCAAATATCAGCCGGAGGTGGTGCCGAGCGCTTAAATAGCGTTTGTGACCTGTCTGTCGATGCCGGCCGCGTTGTTATCTGCGATAGGACCACGGGTAACTCGGGTCAATTCCGTCTCTATGATAACTGTACCTGCAGATAGGAGCGATCAATCACTATAAACAACAACATTGATGCTAAAAAAGACACAAGAATCCGTGGTTTTACGCTCATTGAACTTGCCATGGTTCTTATAATTTTTGGCATCGTCATACTGGCCGCAACGAGAGCTTTCACGTTCTATAATTTAAACAGAAACCAGAGCGAAATGTTTGCTGCACTGGATAACAGCAGAAGTGCTTTGGTGGAGTTCAGAAACAACAACAGACGCTACCCCTGTCCGGCCGACATTACCCTGACACGTGGTGACCCTCTATATGGACAGGAAGACTGCACGCTCACCCCGACCGCCACGGGCCGTGATACAGATGGTGTTGGCGGGCCCGATAATGTCCTCATTGGTAGTGTGCCTTTTGCGACCATAAGCCCCGACAATTTTTATAACGAATTGTCGGAAAGTCTTACAATCGACGGATGGGGTAGAAAAATAACCTATGCCGTAACACAACGTTCAACAGTTGCCCTGACCTTCAATGAAAGTCAGGGGGCCATTTCTATTGAAGATGAAAATCAACGCACCGTTATTGACCCGCCCGGATCAGCTCATATCGCTTTGGTTTCCCATGGTGACAACGGCAGAGGAGGATTCACCACCGCAGGGAAACTTGTAGAAGGCTGCGCCCTTACCATTACACCCGGCCCACCACCCGTTCCTCCACCTGTGCTAACGGCTCTGAGTGAAACGGAAAACTGCGATGGAGATGCCACGTTTTTCAGCGGCCTGCGCAACACGACCGAAGGATCATATAACGATGACAGAATACAGTTTTTAGTCGTGACACCACCGACTATCTGGTCTTATTCTGCCGTTGATCAGATTTTCAACACCAACCCGGGAAATGTTGGTATTGGCGTAGAAGACCCGAGGGAAAGACTTCATATTGATGGTAATCTCAAAGCTGAAACAATCCGTGCGATACGTTTTTGTAATGAAGACAGGGGAGACTGCGTACCACCTAGCTATATTGGCGGATCAGAACCGGCTATGAAATGCCCTCAACCTGATCAAGCCATTATCGCCATTGGAGAAGACCCTGTTACCTTACTGCCCCGTGTTTATTGTGGCACGCCTCTTTCAACGCCAAACACAGGAACATGCGTGCGTGGTTATATGACAGGCCTAACAAGTCAGGGAACTATTTTATGCACCCCCCCGGCCCCCTAACCCTTATTATTATATCCCCTTAACAAAAGCGTCAGACAGCGTTAAACTAAGCTATGATTTGGTTTAAGGACTACACACTGGACGATACGCTTGGCATGTTACGGGAGGATAATATCCTTGGCCGGCTGGGCATTGCTTTCACTGCAATGGGCCCGGACTATCTGGAAGCCACCATGCCGGTGGATGAACGCACGAAACAGCCCTATAATATCTTACATGGCGGCGCGACCTGTGTTCTGGCCGAAACACTGGGCAGTGTCGCTTCCCTTCTCGTTATTGACCCGGAGCATAAATTCGCCGTCGGCTCCGTCATTACCACCAACCATTTGCGCCCTGTTGATACAGGCACTGTCACAGGCCGCTGCACGCCCGTTCATCTGGGCCGCACCAAACATGTATGGGAAATTCTTGTTACAAATGATAAAAATAAGCTGGTCGCCAAAAGTGAGCTCACCATCGCTGTCACGGATAAAAAATAAATGAAATCACCCAACGACTTTCTCGCCCATATCCCTCCCAGCATTTTTGCCGTCATGTCCACACTGGCGAATGAACACGGTGCCATTAATCTGGGGCAAGGATTTCCCGATACGGACGGACCGCAATGGATTCGGGACGTCGCGGCGCAGGCCCTTATCGACGGCCCCAACCAATATGCCCCGGATAGGGGCGTTCCCGCTTTACGCCAGGCTGTGGCTGAGCACAACAAACGCTTTTACGGTCTCGACATTGACCCTGATCGTGAAGTTGTGGTGACATCCGGTGCTTCGGAAGCTTTGCTGGATTGCTTTATGGGTTTACTCAACCCCGGTGATGAGGTCATCGTGCTGGAACCTTTTTTTGATATTTACGTTCCCCAGATCAAAGCCGCAGGCGGCATCGCAAAATTTGTACGATTAGAAGCGCCGGACTGGACTCTGGATGAAGCCACGCTGCGCGCCGCCTTTTCAGGCAAAACAAAATTACTCGTCCTTAATTCACCGATGAATCCGGCAGGTAAGGTTTTCAAACAGGAAGAACTCGACATCATCGCGCGGCTGCTCATAGAATTTGATGCCTATGCCCTATGTGATGAAGTTTACGAACATCTGACATTCGATGATCATAGCCATATTCCGCTTATGACTCTTCCCGGAATGCGGGAACGATGCGCCCGCATTGGTTCCGCCGGGAAAACCTTTTCCCTTACAGGCTGGAAAATCGGCTATATCACTGCTGCACCCGGTATGCTCAATACGATTGCCAACGCGCACCAAATCGTAACCTTTGCCTCGCCCCCGGCCCTGCAAATTGCTGTGGCACAAGGATTACAGGCCGACACATCCTATTTTGAAGGTCTTGCCAAAGGTATGAACGAAGGACGAAGACTTCTGACCGACGGCCTAAAAAAGATCGGTTTTGACGTCCTTCCCTGCGAAGGAACTTATTTCCTCACCGCCGATTTTGCACCGCTTGGTTTTAACGGCGATGATGTCGAATTCTGTACGTGGCTTACCAAAGAAGCCAAAGTCACCGCCATCCCCATGAGTGCCTTTTACGCAGAAGAAAACGGTGCGCCCCCTCGCTCCCTCACCCGTTTCTGTTTTGCAAAAAAGACAGAAATACTGGAAGAAGCGCTGGAACGATTAAACTCATTCTTTTCAAAAAACAGGATCACAGCCCATGCTTGAATCACAGGAAACAATAATGAGCACTCCGTTAGACGAAGCCGTAAGGCTACATAAAAGCGGCAAAATACAGGAAGCCGAAATCGCCTATCAGCATATTCTGGATGAAAACCCGGATCAGGATGGCGCCGTCTACAGGCTAGGTGTTCTCTGCGCACAAACGGGGCGACTTGATGATGCCGTAACGCACATGCAAAAAGCAATCAAGATGAACCCTGATGATGTGGAATATCAAAA
Organism: Alphaproteobacteria bacterium; assembly: GCA_021776075.1. Taxonomy (GTDB): domain Bacteria; phylum Pseudomonadota; class Alphaproteobacteria; order Micavibrionales; family Micavibrionaceae; genus JAJFGQ01. The sequence goes on from JAJFGQ010000048.1 coordinate 11,911, forward strand.
TAGTCTGGCGCTGGTGTTTCTACAAAAAGGAGAGCTCCCTCTGGCGCAAAAATTTTTCCATGATGCCCTGCGGCTGGACCCTAACCATGCAGGAATCTACAACAATCTGGGAACATTGCTGGCGAGTGCCGGTGATATCAAAAAAGCCGAAGAGCATTTCCGAAAAGCCATTGAGTTAGCCCCTAAGAACCATGATGCCTGCAATAATCTGGGTCGTCTCTTTCATAACCAAAATAACGCGAATATGGCTGAATCCTGGTATCAGGAAGCCCTGCGCCTGAAACCTGACTATGCGAAAGCATGGGTCAATCTGGGCGACATCATAAAATCTAGAACTGAATTTAAAGAAGCCGAGGAATGCTACAAAAAAGCAACGGAAAGCGACCCCTTCAATCTGGAAGCCTGGAGCCGCTATGGCAGTATGCTGCGCCATCACGGACATATTGACGAAGCCCTGGCCTGTTTGAACAAAGCACTGGACCTGAATCCCCGTTATATACAGGCCTATCAGGATATCGCCGTGCTATTGGAGCGCACCAATCAACATAACGAAATACAAACCATTCTGAAAAAAGGACGACAATATATTCCCGACCACCCCGTACTGGCCATTATTGAAGCCCGTCTTTTCCGTCATGATAAAAACTATGAAGAAAGTATCCGTCTACTTGAACCTCACAGAGGACTCCCCGGTTGGTCGGGCATGAAGATCAATTTTGAACTGGGCCAACTTTACGATTTCCTGAAGGAAACGGATAAAGCATTTCCGTGTTTTCAAAAGGCCAAAACTATGCTGGCGCAAACTTCTGACGCAAAACTTCAGGATCAGGATCATATATTCAACCATATAGACAAAAACGAAGCGGCCTACACACGACCTGGCTGGTTTCAAAACTGGGATGCGCCTATTGAAAACAGCCATCACCCCGATCCTGTTTTTCTTTTAGGTTTTCCTCGTTCCGGTACAACACTTCTGGATCAAATTCTGTCCGGCCATCCTGATATCTTTGTTGCCGAAGAAAAAGCTTCCATCGGTAAAAGTCTGGAAACCCTCAATGACCCCACCTACCCGGAATGTCTTGCTACCATCTCCCCTGATATGCTCGAAGACATGCGGAATGCTTTTTTTGAAGAACATAAAAGCGCCGCCGACTGGCAGGAGCAAAAAGTCTTTATCGACAAAATGCCCCTGAATACAATCCATATGGGGCTGACATATAAAATGTTCCCCAACGCGCGCTATATCCTTGCCCTGCGCCATCCTTGCGACTGTGTCTTAAGCTGTTTTATGCACCCGTTCCACATGAATCAGGCCATGGTGCAGTTTAATGACTTGGAAAGAGCAGCCAAACTCTATTCACGAACGATGGATCTCCTAAAACTTTATGAGAAAACACTGCCCATCCGCCTGCATAAAGTCCGTTATGAAGGTGTTGTCACCGACTTACGGCACGAAGCCGAAGAAATTTTGAGTTTTCTTGACCTGCCATGGAATGATGCTGTTCTCGAACATGATAAAACGGCAAAAAACAGAACCGTTAATACGCCCAGTCAGGATCAGGTCACAGAAAAAATCTATGACCGCGCAAAGTTTCGCTGGCTGCGTTACAAAAACCATATGGAACCCGTTCTGGATACACTTCGCCCCTGGGCCAAAGAATTCGGCTATGAAGAAGAGGAGATGTAAGCCCCTCCCTAACCCCAGGCAACATTGATAACAGGCAGATTTTTAGCATTAATCCGACTGTACCACTGTGCATCTTTCACCACGCCGCCGGCAAACAAAAGACTATTCCGTCTTACGCCTTCATGTTCAAACCCCAGAGATGTCACAATGTGTTTGCTCACCTCATTACCATCCACGTGACACGCCACCAGACGGTTTGCGCCCAGCATATTAAAGGCATAACGAACCAAGGCATTGGTTGTTTCCTTCGCATAGCCATACCCCTGCGCGCTTTCCCTGACCCAATACCCGATCTGGAACTCTCTCAACGACCAGTTATGCGTATGAAGACCGGCCCAGAGAACATGACGACCTGTCGCATTTTCTACACCGACAAGTGAAAAATCCTGCCGCAAAACATACGCCGCCTGCGCCTTGCGGGCATAGATTTCATCCTGATCCGGGTCGGGCGCACCCGTAGCCCATGAGAAAACTTGTGATAACGAGTCCCATGTCTCTAGTTTCGCATTATAAAGCCGCGTGCCGTCACCTGCCTGCAGAGGCCGGAGCGTTAAACGCGGCGTCCGAACAGGCATCGGCGCATCCTGTAAAATCTGGTCTTTTGGCTGCTCTTTTGTCATAGAACGTATAAAAGCACAGAGAATGAAGTTATGTCAATGCATTAAGCGGCTTTTGACTGTTTATTGCTATCAAGCAATTGCGCGAGCAACTTTTCTTTTTGCGCCTGCACTGTACGAATATTCTCCTCTTTCACCGGGCCAAAGCCACGGATCATATCGGGAAGGGAGAGAATTTCAACACAGAGCGCATGGTTATCGGCGGACAGCTTGCCCAGAACGGTTTCAACGAGTTCTTCATATTCTGTAATCAATACGCGCTCCGCCTTGCGGTCCTTATGATAGCCGAAAATATCAAACATCGTACCACGCAACCTTTTAAACTTTGCCAGCGTGCCCAATGCAGCCAGCATCCACGGGCCGAACTGGCGTTTTTTCGGGCGTCCTGTCGCCGGATCATCTTTCTCAAAAATCGGCGGCGCCATATGAAAGCGGAGCTTGTAATTACCTTCAAACTGGCTTTTTAGCGCCTTAATAAAGTCACCATTCGTATAAAGCCGTGCCACTTCATATTCGTCCTTATAGGCCAAAAGCTTGTGATAATTGCGCGCTACAGCCTCGGCCAAAGAAAGACTGGTAAGCTTTGCACTCTTCTCCGCTTCCCTGACCCGATCCACCAGCGCCCGGTAACGATCCGCATAGGCGATATTTTGATAGTCCGTCAGGTAAGAAACACGCTTGGCAATCACCTCTTCCAAACCATCGGAAAGCGCTTCAACCTCCCCGTCCCCACTCACAGCCTGCACAAGCTCTGCCACCTGCGCCGGGTCATGCGCTGCCAGCCGTCCAAAATGGAAGGCCTTTTTGTTCATTTCCACGGCAACATTGTTCATCTCAACTGCTCGCTCCAGAGACTCCCGGCTCAAAGGGATAAGTCCCTTTTGCCATGCGTAGCCCAGCATAAAAACATTGGTCGCGATCTCATCACCCAGCAGAGAAGAAGCATAGGATGTTGCCTCAACAAAACTCTGTAACCTCGTGTGTTCCAATAGATTTTTTCTAATTTCGTTCTGATGAAAATCCACCTGATTATCCAGAACGAATTCCGCTACCGGCGTATTATTTGTGTTAATTACAGCCTTCGTCCGATCCTTGTTCAAAGTCTCGTATGCGCTTGCGCTCGTTGCACTAACAATATCACAAGCCAGCAACAAGTCAGTTCCACCCGTAATGATATGCCCCGTTCGCAACTCTTCCTGATCGTTTGCCAGACGAACATAGCTTAAAACCTCTCCACCCTTCTGTGCCAACCCGGTCATATCAAGATTGCGGCAGTGCTTGCCTTCCAGATGCGCCGCCATCCCCATTAAAGCGCCAATCGTCAGAACCCCCGTACCACCAATACCCGTTACCATCACGTTATAGGCATGGTCGCCCATATCCGGCAGATCAGGCTCCGGCAGGTCTGCAAAAACATCATCTGCATCATCTGCATCATCTGCTTTGGTCTTCTTTAAATTCCCGCCATGCACCGTCACAAAAGACGGGCAGAACCCCTTCAGGCAGGAAAAATCCTTGTTACACATGGACTGGTTGATCGTACGTTTGCGTCCATATTCAGTCTCTACAGGCTGCACGGCGACACAATTAGACTGCACAGAACAATCCCCGCAGCCCTCACAGACAGCCTTATTAATTACAGTACGCATAGCGGGATCAGGAGACAGCCCCCGTTTCCGCCGCCGCCGCTTTTCCGCCGCGCAGGTCTGGTCATAGATAATGATTGTCGTGCCTTCTGTCTCCCGCGCTTCAAGCTGTATTTTATCCATATAATCCCGGTGGAGAATTTGAACGGCAGGAGGAATATTGCGCCTGTCTTTATAGTCTTCCGGATTTTCAGTCACGATCCAGCATTGAGCCACGCCCTCAGCCATCACTTGCTGTGCCACACGAAACACAGGCATCTCACCATCTACGGCCTGTCCGCCGGTCATTGCCACGGCATCATTGTAGAGAATTTTGTAGGTAATATTCACAGGCGCGGCAACGGAGGCCCGGATCGCCAAGAGGCCGGAATGAAAATACGTGCCGTCACCCAGATTAGCAAAAATATGTTTCGTCTTCGTATAAGGCGCCTGCCCGATCCATGGCACGCCTTCTCCACCCATTTGCGTACACGGCGCAGCATTCCGGTCCATCCATTGCACCATGTAATGGCAACCGATCCCGACCATGCCAAAGCTCCCCTCCGGCACCTTGGTCGATGTATTATGCGGACAACCGGAGCAATAATACGGCTTCCGCAAACTTGGCGGGACATATGCCTCCATGATTTTTTCGTAACTTTCAAAAAACCTGATCGCAGCCTCGACCTTATCATTGTGATAAAAACGCTTAATCCGCTGTGCAATCACACGCGCCACAAGCCCCACAGACTGATCGTTCTCCAGTGGCAGCAATTTGTTATCGTTCTCATCATATTTACCGACCACGACCGGGCGCTTTTTATGATCCCAGTTATAAATCTGCTGCTTGAGCTGATATTCGATCATCTCCCGCTTTTCTTCAACAATCAGGATTTCTTCCAGTCCCTCAACAAATTCCTGCACACCCTGCGGCTCCAGCGGCCAGGTCATACCGACCTTATAAAGGCGTAAACCGATTTTTTTAGCGACATCCGCCGTAATGCCCAGTTCTATCAAGGCTTGCCGTACATCACCGTATGATTTTCCCGACGTAATAATACCAAAGCGCGGTTTAGGGCTATCCATCACCGTCCGGTCAATCTTGTTCTTCCGGGCAAAAGCATGGCAGGCAAAAAGCTTGTAATTCTGCAAACGCTCGTCAATATCGCGGGGAATATCATTCAGGCGGATATGCACCCCGCCCGGCGGCATCTGAAACTCCGTTTCATCAGGGTGCTGGATAGAGCGGTTTTCACAGGATAAATCCACCGTACCCGATGTTTCCACCGTCTCGCTCGTCACCTTCAACGCCGTCCAGCATCCAGAATAGCGGGACATTTCAATACCGAGCAGACCGTACTCGACAAACTCCTGCACACTCGCCGGGTAAAGCGTCGGTATCTGCATGGCATAAAGCGCGTGATCGCTCTGACAGGGCAAGGTCGATGACTTACAAGCATGGTCGTCCCCGGCAATCGCCAGAACGCCACCCTGTGGCGCGGTTCCCGTTGCATTCGCGTGGCGCATCACATCACCGCTGCGATCAACACCGGGCGATTTTCCGTACCAGATACCAAATACACCATCATACTGCGCACCAGGCATCAAGTTCACCTGCTGTGTGCCCCATATAGAAGTTGCCGCCAGATCCTCATTCACGCCGGAATGAAATTTCACATCCAACGCATCGTAATATTTCTGCGCCCGGTCCAGTTCCCGATCCAGGTTACCAAGCGGTGAGCCGCGATAACCGGAAATAAACCCGGCCGTATTCAGGCCCGCCGCCTTATCCCGCCGCCGTTGTGCAATAGCAATCCGCGCAAGCGCCTGCAAACCGGACATAAAAACCCAGCCATCTTCCTGCTCGTATTTATCACCCAGAGCAACATCCCGTAATTTTAGCGCATTTTGTGCCATAAATAGAAAACCTGCCTTTTTCTGCGTCCCTAACCTATCTCATCTAAAGGGTTATTTAAAGGGTGATTTTGCAGCCATTTCCTTTTAGAAAGACCTAACAACCATCTATAAAACTTAGATAAAATGCTTTCAATAATTAGGCAGGAATTAAAGGTTATATTGCATAATAAAAGTATAGGGGGTTCGATCATGCAAAAGATTTTTAGTTTCATCAAAAGAGAGCTTTTCTCAGTCACAACACTTCTGTTTGTTGTTGTGCCTTTCCTCATGAGCATGAATAACCCACAAACGGGCGGCAACCTTTTGAATTCAATGACAAATAGCGTTCAAACGACTATCAGTAAGAGCATTCCCGTATCAAGCCTTAAAGCTGACTTCAAACGCACAGCTAAAAAACAAGGCGTTTCACTCGGTCATTTTGTTAATTCACACGCCAAAAAGACTTCTTTCGGCGGTAGAAAAAGCACCCGCTCTTCGCTGGTTGCAGGTCATAAGCCAATTTACCTGCCAAGAGCGTCATAATCCTGAAATAATATTGTTGTAAAAATTCTCCCAGCCCGATTATCCTAGCCTTACACTAGATAATCAGGACTTGATCATGAGCATAACAATCTATGGCATTAAGAATTGTGACACGATGAAAAAAGCTTTTCGTTGGCTTGATGAAAATGGCGTGTCCTATGATTTTCATGACTATAAAAAACAAGGCATAGACACCGCCATCCTGAAAAAAGCCATAGACGCACACGGTTGGGATACTGTTATCAACCGCCGCGGTACGACATGGCGGCAATTACCTGATGATGTAAAAAACAATATGGATGCAGCAGGTGCCCTAAACACCGCCAACAAAAACCCGAGCATTATCAAACGCCCTCTCCTCGCGAAAGACGACGAAATGCACATTGGTTTTCAGGAAGATGCCTATAAGAAAATTTTCACCTGACGCGCTTTCGCTCCCTCAAACACCATCAACCCAACTATTTCGGGCAATGCGGGCTTGCTGACCATGAAACGTCACCGACATTTGCAGAAATTTTGACCTCGAAACCGACCTCTTTGGAAAGAGCCTTTGAAGCTCTTGAAAGGTCATCTGCCATATCTTCTTCGGCCTTGCGGCTCTCAACCCACATGAACTTTGAGATAGCCCCTTCAAAATGTTGTTTGACGGCAGACATCGCGTCTTCGGCCTTATTATCCATCCGGGTCAACGTTATGGGCGTACGATTGGTCGATAACAAATCATCAAAATTGGCCAGAATTCCGATCTGCCCCTCTGCCTCATGACCATCACTGGTACAGGCCAGAAAGTTTTTTCCCTGATTGTAACCCTTCGCCGCCGGCATATAGACAAAGCGTTTATTCGTCTCGGCACTAATAATTTGCCGCTCCGTTTTGATGCTTATATCGACGGCCTGCGCATCAGAAACACCTGCCACAGCGCCAAAAACAAAGCTTGCAGCTACGGTCAAACTCTTGATTCCATTTTTCATGTCCGTTCTCCTCTATAGAATGGGGAAATACTATACACTGCGATATGTCTAAGCAAACAAATATATGGGAATTTACCTGCCAAAAGCTTCGTAATCCTGAATAAGGGTACGAGCAGGAATATCCATTTCATTATGAAGATTACGCACCATATTCATCGTCAATGGCCGTTTCTTATTCAAGACCTCGGAAACGCGACTTTTTGACCCCAGAATAGGGATAAGGTCTTTACGTTCCATACCCAGCGCCTCCATGCGATGCTTAATCGCCGCAATCGGGTCGGGATCATCAATAGGGAAACACCTCTCTTCATAAGCAGTTACCAGAGTTGTCAAAACATCCAGTTCATCCCCTTCTTTTGAGTTCTTTTTCGCATCCATCAATTTTTCAACACACTTTAAAGTCTCGTTGTAATCTTTCCTGTTTTTAATCGGTTTAATGTTCATTTTTCTTACTCCTAGATGCTCTGTGCATCTATTTCATCATATTCCTTATGTGTTCCTACAAAACGGATATAAACCACGCGATACGCATAATTAATCCAGACAACTAAACGATACTTATTTCCCGCTATATTAAAAACAACACGCCCGTCTTTTAATATGCTGGCATTACGATAATATTTCTTAACATCCTGTGGGCTCTTCCAGTCCGCTCTATTCGTCACTTTGAACCACGCTTTAAGTGGATCTTCCGCATCTGGATATTTTATCCAAAAATCCAGCAATGTCTTGCGGGCAATAATCCGCATGGCTACATCCTCTTATATTTGCAACTATACCACGTTCCCGTTTTGGGAACAAGTAAAAAGTTTCCAATATGGGAACACCCTGTCTTTAAACAATAGGACCATAATAAAGTTTGCCCTCATCATAAACTTTCTTCATTTCAGGCAAAGCATCAAGGCATGCCTTTAAGATAACAAGAGCATAACGAATTAATTCTATATCCCGACCCGGCGTCCCCATCGGCCCATCTGTAAACTTACCACCATGAAATAAATTAGGGGCTGTCCTAGATAACCGAGAGAGGTTATCTAGGACAGCCCCTAATTCTGTAACTAAACTATGACTTTTCGGTTCCTCTATCACTTCGTCTCCTCGAACAGCTCCCGTCCGATGAGCATGCGGCGGATTTCCGAGGTTCCCGCGCCGATTTCATAGAGTTTGGCGTCACGCAATAAACGCCCGGTCGGGTATTCATTGATATAACCGTTCCCACCGAGGGTCTGAATCGCCTGCAACGCCATTTGCGTGGCGGCTTCGGCACTCATAAGAATACAACCTGCCGCGTCTTTCCGTGTGGTTTCGCCACGATCACAAGCCGCCGCCACCGCATAGACATAGGCGCGCTGGCTGGAAAGCGCCGTATACATATCGGCCAATTTCCCCTGCATTAGCTCAAACGTGCCAATGGGCCGGTCAAACTGCTTGCGTTCATGCACATAGGGCACAACCACATCCATGCAGGCCTGCATAATGCCAAGAGGCCCACCGGACAGCACAACACGCTCATAATCAAGACCGGACATCAGGATACGCACGCCCTGCCCTTCCGCGCCCAGCACATTTTCCGCCGGGACCTCGCAATCCTGAAATACCAGCTCGCAGGTGTTTGAACCGCGCATACCAAGCTTGTCCAGCTTTTGCGCCGTGGAAAAACCCTTCATACCTTTTTCAACGATAAAGGCCGTAATCCCCTTCGCGCCCGCATCCGGGTCGGTCTTAGCATACACAACCAGCGTGCTTGCCTCCGGCCCGTTGGTGATCCACATTTTATTGCCGTTCAGGACGTAATGATCGCCCTTTTTCTCCGCCCGGAGCTTCATGGACACAACGTCACTGCCCGCACCCGGTTCGCTCATCGCCAACGCCCCGACATGCTCACCACTCACCAGTTTGGGAAGATATTTAGCCTTCTGCTCATCATTGCCGTTGCGGTAAATCTGGTTCACACAAAGATTGGAATGCGCCCCGTAAGACAGCGCCACAGACGCCGACGCGCGCGATAATTCCTCCATCACGATCACATGGGCGAGATACCCCATCTCCACGCCGCCATATTCCTCGGACACCGTCATGCCGAGCAAGCCCATCGCTCCCATTTTCGGCCACATGTCCTGCGGGAATTCATTGGCTTCATCTATCGCCGCCGCACGGGGGGCCAGTTCATTCTGTGCGAATTTACAGACTTCCTCCCGCATCATAGCGACAGACTCATCATGGGCAAAATTCAGTGTGGGATACGGGATCATGGTAGCGCCTCCTTATTCAGGAGGCTTTTTTAGCACGAATGACAGCAGATGCCAAAACAAAGGCATTCTACTTTTCAGCAGAATGCCTGTTTTTCGTTCCTATACGAATAATATTACATCGTTCCGTTATTTTAAAACTTAGGATTTTCCGGAACAGGAGCCATTGGAGTCTGTGTTTGAACATCCTTCATAGGCTTCACATTGACAACCTCATATTCCGTACCGCGTTGGCACATACCTGGCAAAGGTATTGCCAAAGGAAAGAGTTTTTGCTCATACCCCAGCTTCACAGTCCAGCCATTATTCATAGATTCTGAAATTTGACCTGCAATAACATCACTATCCGTGGAGAAATAAAAGGTGTTATCTGTCCCTTCATTCGTACTACCTAAAGCGCCGCTTTTGGAGAAATTCTGCATCGCCATTTCCCCTTCCCAAGTCTTACACAAGATACCTTTTTTAGACAGCTTCGTAATAACGCCAATACGGCCCGCATCCGTAGCATCTGAATAAGTAAAGTCCTGAACGCCATAAAACCCGGCACCCACAAGGGAAAAAGCCAAAACAACACCACCAATTGCTTTTGTTGTTGTTTTCATTTCAATTCATCTCCTAAATTACATAATTGTTCAAAACCATCGCATTTGTACACTCTGAATACAGGCTATGTCAAACAAAAAATAAAAATTGTAAGTTAGCCTTTGTATTTTACAAAGAGTATCCGTTTTTTCTGATCCTGTCAGAGAGCAGGCGGGGTTCATTTATAGTTGTTTTCGTTAAGAATAGTACAATCGTCATCGCGAAGGCTGGGCAATGGATTCCGGCCTTCGCCGGAATGACGAGAAAGGAGTTGACCGGAAATAAAACGGGCAGCCTCTTTCACAGCATCCAGATCAACGCCCGTTTCGATGCCCATGCCGTGGAGCATCTCAAGCACGGCTTCCGTTGCGACGTTCCCCGATGCGCCCTCGGCATAAGGACAGCCGCCCAGACCGCCCACGGCGCTATCGACCACGGCGACACCTTTTTCCAACCCGGCCTTGATATTCTCCAGCGCCCGCCCGTAGGTATCATGACAATGCAACGCCAGATGCTCTATCGGTACTTTCTTTATGACGGCATCCAGCATGGCTGTTGTCGTTTCCTGTGTGCCAACCCCGATTGTGTCGCCCAGCGAAATTTCGTAGCAGCCCATTTTATGGAGCACTTCTGCAACATCTGCCACCGCCTCCGGTTCAATAGCGCCTTCATACGGGCAACCCGCCACGCAGGACACGTAACCCCGCACAGGAATATCGGCCTCCCCCGCCATTTTCATGACAGGCTCAAATCGCACAAGGCTTTCCTCTATGGAACAATTGATATTCTTCCGGCTGAAACTTTCCGACGCGGCGGCAAAAACGGCGACTTCCTGCACGTTGGCATCCATAGCCGCTTCCATCCCCCTTTCATTGGGAACAAGAACAGGATAAACCACGCCGGGTTTGCGTTTAATCTGTGCCATAACGGCAGCAGCATCGGCCATCTGCGGCACCCATTTTGGCGAGACAAAGGCCGTTGCCTCGATATACACCAGCCCCGCATCGGCCAGACGCTCAATCAGCTCAATTTTTATGTCCGTCGGGACATTTTGTGACTCGTTCTGCAACCCGTCCCGTGGTCCGACTTCGTAGATTTTTACATGTTTGGGTATAATCATAACACTCTATCTCACTGTCATGCCCGCCTTGTGCGGGCATCCGGTTATTTACAAATATCTTCGTATAAATCATTCCAGTCAGGGTTTAACTCTTCAATAACCTTCATTTTCCATGCCCGGCTCCACTTTTTCAAACGTTTTTCACGTTTTATAGCACTTTCCGGATTATCAAACATTTCATAATAAACAAAAGTTGGGGCTGTCCTAGATAACCGAGAGAGGTTATCTAGGACAGCCCCAAAAGTTTTTTACGTCATCTTCAAAAGTCATCACGCCGCGTCCCCGCTTTTGATCGCCACAAGTAACGCACCGTCTGCGACCTGATCATTGGCGCTCACAGTAAGCTCCTCGACAATACCGGCACACCCGGCCTTGATGGTCATCTCCATCTTCATGGCTTCCATAATCAGGAGCGGTTGATCTTTAGCCACTTCGTCGCCCTTTTTCACCAACACATCAACGATTTTACCCGGCATAGAAGCCAGAATACGCCCCTCCCCGGCTTCATCATCATCACCGCTACCATGGATATAGAGATGCAGAGGCACAACGCGCCCCTCCCGCAAGATTGTCAGATCACGACCATGAGCAATCATGCTGCCGCTGACTTCCCGTTTATCCAGTTCAACAGTCAGAACATTGCCATTTAAAGCTTTCTGTACGATGTGAAACTCTTTATCGCCATACTCAACTTTGATCCCATCACCCTGAGAGGTCACCATAAGCTCTATGGCCTCACCTCGGCTCATCAGCTTTAGAGGGGTCACAACAGGCCCGCCCATGCGCCAATTATCCGTATCATTCCATGGGTCAGGGCAAGACACCCGCCGTTCGTTCATACCCGTTACAAACCAGACCGCGGCCAAAGCAAGCTCTTCTTTCCCCGGCCTGCCATAGTTCTCCGGCAGCAAATGATCCATATATTGCGCGATAAAACCCGTATCAACAGCGCCCTTGATAAAATCAGCCTGCGTAAACACATTATGCAGGAATTCCTGATTGGTAACCAATCCCACAAGCGCCGTTTCTGCCAGTGCCACACGCATTTTATCCAGTGCTTCACGCCGGTTCTTTCCGTGAACAATCAGCTTTGCAATCATCGGATCATAATGAATAGTAACGCTATCGCCTGTTTCAACGCCGGTATCCAGCCGTACACACCCCCTCCCTTCCCTCCCCCCATAGGGGAGAGGATTAAGGTGGGGGTGTGTAAAACCTTCAATCCGTCCTGTTTGCGGCAAGAAATCATTTGCCGGATCTTCTGCATAAAGCCGTACTTCAAACGCATGACCGTTCAGCTTTATCTCATCCTGCGCCAGTGGCAGTTTTTCTCCTGCGGCAACAAGCAATTGCCATTCAACCAGATCAACGCCCGTAATCATCTCCGTCACCGGATGTTCGACCTGCAAGCGCGTATTCATCTCCATAAAGAAGAAATCCTGAGTCTCTGAATCCATGATAAATTCAATCGTCCCGGCATTCTCATAACCGAGAGCCTGCACAGCGGTCACTGCCGCCGCGCCCATCGCAGTCCGCGTTTTATCGGACAACCCCGGCGCGGGTGCTTCCTCCACCACCTTCTGATGGCGTCGTTGCAAAGAACAATCGCGCTCAAACAAATGCACGGCATTCCCATGGCTGTCACCAAAGACCTGCACCTCTACATGGCGCGGTTTTGTAATGTATTTTTCGATCAACACATGATCATTGGCGAAGGAAGAGTGTGCCTCCCGCTTGCAGGCTTCAAGGAACGCAACAAAATCTTTGGCACTATCAACCAGACGCATCCCCTTGCCGCCACCGCCCGCGACGGCTTTAATCAAAACGGGATAGCCGACGTTTTCCGCTTCAGCCTGCAATGTTTTAACGTCCTGCTTTTCTCCACGATAGCCGGGAACAACAGGAACACCGGCCTTTTCCATGATTTCTTTGGCCTTATCCTTCAAGCCCATCGCCCGCATTGAAGCGGCTGATGGTCCGATAAATTTAACCCCTGCGGCCTCGCATATCTCTGCAAAGCCTGCATTCTCGGATAAAAAACCGTAACCGGGATGAATAGCGTCTGCGCCCGTATCCTTGGCGGCTTGTAAAATAACATCACCTTTCAGATAGGACTCCGTCGCCGCCGCACCGCCAATATAAACAGCTTCATCCGCCATTCGCACATGAAGCGCCCGGCGATCAGCATCAGAATAAACCGCTACGGTCGCAACGCCCAACTGCCGCGCCGTTTTTATAATCCGGCACGCAATTTCACCCCGGTTGGCTATGAGAATTTTCTGGAACATATCAGAATTTTTATCCTAAATAAGGAACGAAAACCAGCCCTCAAAAAAATCTTGACATAACAATAGGCGCCGGGCTGTGTGTGAAAATCGCAAGTAACCACTCCGACAAACTTGGCGAAGAAGGTTTTGGTAAAATGTTTAGAGGCATGGGCGGCATGATTTTAGGTTTTCTTCTGTTGGGCGCTGCCGGAAACTTTGCTGCAAACCAGATAACGGTTGATGAGAAAAACACCCCATCGCAGCCACAACACAAGGCACCACACGCTCCCAAAGCTCCGACTCCGGCCTAAAAAGCAATTTTTTCGGTTTTCCTTGACTGCCATAATCCTTATGCATATTATGGCATCACAAGCGATGAGGCGGCTTTCTTTTTGTACGTTTTCGAATATCTCAGAACGTTATTATGACGTTTTGAGATGTAAAAAACCAAACAGGAGAAAATCTATGACGAAGAAACAAATGGCTGCTGCCTTTACGGCTGCTACCGCTCTTTTTGTAATGACAGGCTGTGGAGTCGCAGACCGCTTAGGTGCTGGCCTTACCGGCTATTCCACCATGTGCGTCAAGGAAACAGGTGTGAAATACCTGCAATTCGCTTCCGGCGCTGCGCCGATGGTTGATTTGGAAGGAAAGCCCGTGCCTTGCACCCCGAAGTAATCAATATTGAACAATACAAATATTTAGGAGAACAACAATTATGACGAACATTAAAAACATTACAGACGCCGATTTTGAAAACGCTGTTTTAAAATCTGATACGCCTGTCCTTGTGGATTTCTGGGCGCCGTGGTGTGGTCCCTGCAAAGCCATAGCTCCCGTTCTCGAAGAGTTAGCGCAAGAAAAACACAACCAGTTGCAAATCGTGAAGCTCAACATTGATGAAAACCCGGACATGGCAAAAGAACTCTCCGTACGGGGGATTCCCGCACTCATGCTCTTTAGAAACGGTAAAATAATGGGCCAAATCAAAGGTGCAAGGCCAAAGGCAGAGCTTTCACAATGGATTGATGACACTCTGGCAAAACCCGAAGATGCCGGCATAGATAAGGACGAACTCAAAACAATAGCTGAAGAAGACGAGAAACAAGAAGACGAAAGATTGAATAAAAAAGTAAAGAAAATGGCCCCCTACGCAAAAGCGGTCGGTCTGGGTACAGCGCTTTCACAAGTCGCAGGAGGGCTTATGGTGGCCTTCAGTTCTGCTGCGCTCTTCCCTATTCTTGCCGGTGGCATTATGGCAGCGTATAACTCATACAGATCCTATCAATGGTCTCAACTGTCCACAAGCGACCCAAACCTTAATACAGACGTTTTGGAAATGCACGACATCGTAAAACGTCCGGCTATAAATACGGCCATAGATGTAGCTACGTTTTCTGCGGGTATCATGCTGTTTGGCATTGCCGGGTCTATGGCCGGCACCGTAGCCACACTAGGCATTGGCGCTTTAGCGGTCTACACAACGTTAACAACTATTCCCAGCCTGTTAATGAATGGCGTTCTTCTTATAAAAGATCCCAAAAATGCATTCAAAGTGACCTCCACTCAGCGTAAATCGGACATCATAAAAGAAAGTATAGGCCTTAATAAATTCATCGAAAAAGAAGCCAAAAATACGGAAAGCACACAACCCAAACCACCGCAGAATGGATGACATAGCCGGGCCGGGGAAGGGGCGACCTACTCTGCCGCTCTCATCTCCCGCATTTCTTCGGTTTCCTCAACCGGTATAAAAAAACCGTATGAGCCTACCGATAGCTTGTTTCCTTGCAGAAGAAGTTCAAAATTCATCCGTCCTGAGGGGCAACACGCCGCATCATCTGGCCCTAACAAATGCTCTTCCTGTGTCATATTGGCGAAATTTATGGGAAGACTTTTGTGACGTTGGTAACCCGTAGGCAAATCCTCATACACACTATCCCAGCGTTTATCACGCTCCAGCTTTTCCCATTGTGATCCCGTCCAGATCAAAGCACCCTGCGTGCAATCTTCCGTACCGCTTTTACAATAAAGCATGGCTAAAATACTTTTGCCTTCCGTCGTGCTATATAGTTGCACATCAGATATAGAAAGATGAGGGTGCTCCGTTGCATCAGACCAGATCAGGCGCGCCTGCCCTTCCTCCGGGACTTCAAATAACGCCACTTCATCCGCCTGACAATGATAAGCGCCCTCTTCTTCTCCCTTATCATAAGGAACGGATTCAGAGTGCCGAGTGCGAAGAATTATATGCGGCCCGGCTCCATAGATGTCAGCCTTTTGAATCCCGACAACTTCACAGCTTTTCTCCAGAGCAGGATCATCATAGGCACAGACGTCCGGGTCACGCGACACCGTAGAGCATTTGAGCATCA
>JAJFGQ010000049.1 GCA_021776075.1 Alphaproteobacteria bacterium
TTTTCCGTCTTCCGGCATGAACGCGGAGAGTTCCTCATCAGTCAGGGCGTTGTCGATCACAAGGGTTGCCTGATATTCAGACAGAAGAATAAGAGTCTTTGCCAGATTGTCTTGCGTTTCTGCATTGGTATTTCGGTGGGATAAGATAAGATCCGTCAGCCACCCCACGTCATCCACTGAAACATCGTCTACAACCCGATAGGAACTTATTGTCGATGAAACCGCATTCGCTGAAATATTGTCTGTAGCAAGATAGGAGGACATTTTCAGTAAAACGGGTCCCATTTTTGTGGCGATGTCCTCTATTTGTTCCTGTAGCGCCGGATTGGTCATCACGGCTTGCATGACAGACGGTTTTTCAAACGTGCTTTTGGCGGCATCGTTAAAGGCATTGACGATCGAGAGCAGTTCAAGGGTGGTGATCTCTTTAGGTGAATTATTGTCAGTCATTTGTTCTCTTCCTTTTTATTGTGGCTTTTTATTGTGGTTTCCAGGCAGAAATCCGGGCGAGGTTTTTTGCGCCCATTTTTTCAAAGCCTGCAGCGACTTTTTTCGTGCGTCCGGCTTTGGGCAGGAACGATGCCGCTTCTTCATCTGAATACGTGCCGGAAATGAGACCGGCAAATATATCGGCTAACGTTATAATATTAGGTGCCAGCTTTCTACGCAGGTCTTTTATACCGTCATCGGTCATGACGGCGTTTAAGAGGCGTGTTCTGTTGTCGGCACTGACATCAAACAGCAGATTATCTAGATTTTCGTCAAGGGCTTCGAGGTCTTTCGTATCACTCATCACCGTCTCCTCCCAGACTTCTTGTGTGGAGCTGGCAAATTCTTCATCTGACTCCGCTTTTGTTGTCACGGCATCCCTGAACAGGTTGGCGATACTGACCAGCTTCATCAGTGCCGCATCCGGATCGGTTTTTTTGCGCGGGGCCGGTTTGATATTGTAGGCCGTTGTTTTTGCAAGAAGAGGCGCGCCCATTTTTTTGAAGGCGTTGCTGATGGCTTTTGTTTGGTACTCCACCGGGATCAGGGCCGCGAATTCTTGATCTGACATGATCGTCTTGTAAAGAATCAGGGTGATATCCATTGCCTGTACGTACAAAGTTGCGACTTTCTCACGCATGTCAGCGTCGTTGTTCTCATCTTCTATAATAGGCATCATGTCGTTCGGCATGGGGATGTCCAGGTTGTTAGTCTCCAAAAGTGAAATGATTTCTTCGCCGATTTCTTCTGCTTTTTCCATTGTTTGTGTGAAGAATGTCTCGTTCCTATTCATGGCAATTTCCATTTTATCTAGAAGCCGTTGGTTGGTCTCTACTGTGTTTTCTGCCACTTTTCCTGTTTCATAAGCAACGCGGGCGAGTTTTATGATGTTTGGTTTTTTAGCCATTGTCGCAATCCTTTTTGCATAAGAAATAAAGCAATCAAGGCTTGCTAGCATGGCGTAAAGTATTCTGTCAATAAAATTATGGGAAAATTACAGGAAATTCTGGGGTTGTCGTGTGAGGGGCTGGACACGCAAAAAAACCGCTGAAATATCAGCGGTTTTTTGGCAAACTTGCTGGTTTTGCTGGAAACCTTCCTGAGGAGAGACCCAAGAGAGGTTTGTATCCTATTTCCTATCATCGTCCTCAAATGTGGCAAAAAAAAGGACAAAATGGTCCTATTTTAAGGTTTTTGCATGCGTTTTTTTTCATTTTTTGTTAACCTTTTTGAGCTGATAATTCTCGCTTTCCCATTTGAAAAGGATGCCTCATGACCCGTACAGGACAGGATACATTGAAAACCCGCAGAACGCTTGATGTTGACGGGGTGGCGTATGACTATTTCAGCCTGAAAGCGGCAGCGGAAAAGCTGGGCGATATTTCAAAATTGCCATTTTCCCTGAAAGTCTTGCTGGAAAATCTTCTGCGCTTTGAAGACGGGCGCTCTGTGACGGTTGAGGATATTGAAGCGATGGGCGCGTGGCTTACGAATAAAAGCTCTGACAGGGAAATAGCTTATCGTCCGGCGCGGGTTTTGATGCAGGATTTTACAGGCGTTCCGGCTGTTGTTGATCTGGCTGCGATGCGGGAAGCGATGGTATCGCTGGGCGGTGATCCGCAGAAAATCAATCCGTTGACGGCTGTGGACCTGGTTATTGACCATTCCGTGATGGTGGATGAATCCGGGAATGAAGGCGCGTTTAAGGCCAATGTGCAGCGTGAATTTGAGCGCAATGGTGAGCGTTATGAGTTTTTGCGCTGGGGGCAGCAGGCTTTCAGGAATTTTCGGGTTGTGCCACCGGGGACGGGAATTTGCCATCAGGTGAATCTGGAATATCTGGGCCAAACTGTTTGGACTGAAAAGGATGAGAACACGGGTAACGAAGTCGCTTATCCGGATACGCTGGTGGGAACGGACTCCCATACGACCATGATTAACGGGCTGGCCATTCTGGGCTGGGGTGTTGGCGGTATTGAAGCCGAAGCAGCAATGCTGGGGCAGCCGATTTCTATGCTCATTCCAGAGGTCGTAGGATTTAAGCTTACAGGGCGTATGAAGGAAGGCACAACGGCCACGGATTTGGTGCTTGTTGTGGTGCAGATGCTACGCAAACAAGGTGTGGTTGGTAAATTCGTTGAATTTTACGGTGACGGGCTGGATCATCTTTCGCTCGCTGACCGGGCAACTTTGGCGAATATGGCACCGGAATACGGTGCGACCTGTGGCTTCTTTCCAATAGACGACGAAACGTTGCGTTATTTAGAGTTTACGGGCCGTGATCCGCAGCGTGTGAAGCTTGTGGAAGCGTATGCGAAGGAGCAGGGCTTTTGGCGCGACCCGGATCATGAGCCGAGCTACACGGCTACATTGTCTTTGGATATGGGGACTGTGGAGCCTTGCATTTCCGGTCCGAAGCGGCCGCAGGATCGTATTGTCCTGACGGACGCACCGCAGGCCTTTTCGACGTTGGTGCCGGAAAAAACGGCTGTGCCTGTGGACGGGGCTGATTATGAGCTTGAAAACGGCGATGTCGTGATTGCGGCAATTACAAGCTGTACGAATACCTCCAACCCTTCTGTGATGCTGGCAGCCGGGCTTGTTGCCCGTAATGCGTTGGCAAAGGGCTTGACGGTTAAGCCGTGGGTGAAGACATCTCTGGCGCCCGGCTCACAGGTTGTCACGGATTATCTCGAAAAAGCGGGCTTGCAGGACGATCTGGATACGCTCGGCTTTAATCTGGTGGGCTATGGCTGCACAACATGTATCGGGAATTCCGGCCCGTTGGCGGCGCCTGTGCAAAAAGCAATCGAGCAGGGCGATTTGACGGTGACGTCGGTGTTGTCCGGCAACCGGAATTTTGAAGGGCGGATCAGCCCGCATGTGAAGGCGAATTATCTGGCTTCGCCGCCTTTGGTGGTGGTCTATGCCTTGGCCGGATCAATGCATGCGGATTTGTATAACGATCCGCTGGGACAGGATCAGGACGGCAATGACGTTTATATGAAGGACATCTGGCCGACCAATGCTGAAATTCAGGACGTCGTGAAAACCAGCCTGACTCCGGCAATGTTTAAAGACCGTTACGATAACGTGTTTGAAGGGCCGGAAGAATGGCAGGCCGTGCAGGGTGGAGAAGGGCAGACCTATGATTGGCAGGATAGTTCGACCTACGTTAAAAATCCGCCTTTCTTTGATGGTATGAAACAGGAGCCGGAGGCGTTGAACGATATCAAAGGCGCGCGTTGTCTGGCTTTGTTGGGGGATTCCGTGACGACCGACCATATTTCTCCGGCGGGAGCAATCAAGACGGATTCACCGGCAGGTAGCTATCTGACAGATTTTCAGGTGCGGCCCCGTGACTTTAACTCCTTCGGTTCCCGGCGCGGTAATCACGAAGTCATGATGCGCGGGACGTTTGCGAATATACGGATTAAGAATGAAATGGTGCCGGGTACGGAAGGCGGTGTTACAAAGCATGTGCCGGATGGTACGGATATGGCGATTTATGACGCGGCCATGAAATATGTTGCGGATGGTACGCCGCTTGTAGTTCTGGCCGGGAAAGAATACGGCACGGGATCATCCCGTGACTGGGCGGCAAAGGGGACGCGTTTATTGGGTGTGAAGGCTGTCGTGGCGGAAAGTTTTGAGCGTATTCACCGTTCCAACCTGATTGGAATGGGCGTATTACCGTTGCAGTTTACGGGCAGGACGACCCGGGAGTCCTTGAACCTTACGGGAGAAGAAATCTTCGATATTGTTGGCATTCCAGCCTTAAAAGCACGTGCCGAACTGACCCTGACCGTTCATCGTGCTGACGGCTCAACGGAGGAGGCCAAACTCCTCACCCGCATTGATACGGAGGATGAGCTGGAATATTACCGTAATGGCGGTATCCTGCATTATGTTCTGCGCAGTCTGGTGCAGAAGGAGAAGCAGGAAGCGGCTTAGGAGTTCTTGACTATTATCGCAAAAACTTTATAGCTGTTCCCATATTTTTCTATGGAGAATGGCTATGGATAGTTCAAGAAAATCCTATAATAAAGTTGCGGGAGCAGGCGGAAAAAAGAAAGCTGTTATCTTGACCGAGTCGCACACAGTGCCGGAGGTTCTGGCACGTGTGAAGGGGTTTTGCGAGGATAACGGTTTTACGGTGGAGGTGATGCCGAACAGCCGTGAAAACCGGATAAAGGCCGTAGAGCATGTGCCTCATGATGTGCGGGAAAACTCGGTTTGTTATATCGGCGGCGCGCATGCAGGTAATGATCCTGAGTTGGTAGAAAAGGTCAGGGAACTGGCCTTGGCTGTCACAAATGCAGGCTATAGCACGGTTTATCCGGGTGGTAGCGAAGGGATGATGGGTGTTCTGGTCGATACGGTGCGCAAAGCCGGCAAGCCGCTTGTCTCGGTTTACTCCATGGATGTGGCGCATGCTTATCTGGAAAAACTGGATGCCGGTGTCGAGTCAATCCTGATCGCGCCGAATGAGCGTGTGCGGCAGATTTTGTATCATTTATGTTCCGGTGCGCAAATTGCTCTGCCCGGCGGTTCCGGGACCATGACGGAAGCGGCGATGCATTTTTACCAGAACGCACAAATGGGAATTATTTACCGCGATCCCCAGTATTTCGGCCCTGAAAATTACCCTTCGCCGATGATTTATTTTTCGCCCTCTACGCCCAAAGTCGAGGAAGCTTACAAAAAGCTGGTGTCCGAGAAATTTTATAAAGACGACCCGGCAATGCAGAAGCTTATTCTGGAGAACCCTATGAATGTCGGGTACTGGGATTTTGTAGCGCAGGCTTATAAAGGGCTTGTGGAGATGGGATTTCTTAAAGAAGAGCATATGGCCTTCATCAAGATGCGTAAAACACCGGAGAAGATTGTCGAACAGCTGGATCACTGGCGTGACCCGAAAGTGCGGGAAGGTATGATCACCCATATGAATGTGCATTATCAGGATGCCAAACGGAAGTTGCACCATATTCTGGGATTTGAGTAGGGGCGGAAGTTATCGGATTATCGGGGGGCCCGGTTCTTTCCGGATAGAATCAAAATTAGAAAAAAGTTTCGGCGGCAGCGGCTGTGTAAGGAGGTATTCCTTATCGAAGGCTCTGATAAGACTGTCTACGTCAAATGTTTTCGGCAGGGGCGTTGTAAAGTAGGGCCGTGGCTCACTGTCTTTTGTCTCTTCTTTTGTCTCAGGGTGCAGGGGAACAAAATTTCCGACCACGTAGTCATTCAGCATTTGTTTGATGCCTTCATTGTCCCCCATGGCGGCATAATCAACAGCCGTCAAAGGTGGGTTGTTTTGGGTTAGTGGATTTGCATCATAAGATAAAAGAACCTTCACTTTTTTTTCATCTTGTTCAAAAACGGCAACTTCAAGGAGCGATAGCCCGTCTATATTTTTGACATTGGGGTTTGCGTTAGATTCCAGCAGAAAAATCATGGCCGTTATGTCGTCGTTATTAAAAGCAAGAGCGAGCGGTGGTAATGACAGCCAGTTATCCTGACCTTTGTCGTTGGGATTGGCTCCGGCTTCAAGCAGGGCGTGGAATATATCCAGATATTGTTTTCCTACAGCCGTTGCCAGCACAGTGCTC
The DNA here is from genome assembly GCA_021776075.1 of Alphaproteobacteria bacterium. Classification (GTDB taxonomy): domain Bacteria; phylum Pseudomonadota; class Alphaproteobacteria; order Micavibrionales; family Micavibrionaceae; genus JAJFGQ01. The sequence continues at coordinate 6,099 of JAJFGQ010000049.1, forward strand.
CCATTTTCATCGCATGTATCGGGATTTGCGCCTTCATCCAAAGCTCTGGCGACATTTTTCAGGTCTTTATTCTGAACTGCGGTAATCAGGCGCTGATCTGTTTCTTCTGTGTTGTTTTCCTCTGGCATAACTTTTCTCCCTGTATGGAACGACGAGGAAATAATAGCAGCGAAAATGGATTATGTCAATTAGTAAAGTGGAGGATATAATTAAACAACCCAATCGTCAGAGTCGTCATCGCCGAGCAGAATTCTTTTCTCAATCTCCGAAGCGAGGATTTTTCGGGCGAATTCTTCGGCTTCGTCAATCATTTTCCCCATATTGGGTCGCTCGGGGCGGTAGCTGACATCCAGAAGGTTTTCAAACTGGGTCACGGCACTGTTCAGGCGGCCCAGCTTCTGGCTGGCCTCCTTTGCCTGTTTGGCTTCGTCCGAAGTGTTTTCAATCAGTTCGTAATGTTCCTTCATATTCGTCATGCCAATTAAAAAAGCCAGCTGTATGCCCTCCAGAAAGGCAGCGGCAACACTCATGCATTGGGATATTTTAACGACACGGTCAGCCTTTTTACGGGCGGTCAGGTTGAAGGTCGTGGTTTTATTGGGGCCGCGCAGGATAACACCGCATTTTCCTTCTTCCGGTGTAATGCCCATGATAAGGGCGACGTTGGAATCGTGTTTGATTGTCACGAGTTTTCCGGCTTGTTTGAAGGCGTCTTCTGCCACGGCCAGAGCGTGTTCGTAATCGCCTTTGTTTCGGGCTTCGCATTGTTCGATAATATCGAGAAAAGGGTGACGGTTTACTTCTCCGTCTTCAAAAATAACGCGGCCATTGTGATAAACAGCAACCCAGCGGTTGGGGTTCCATGTCTTTTCATAGCCCTTGGTGATGGATAAATAGGCGTAGCGCCAGTCAAAAGGCGCGTGACGGTTCATAAGCGGCCCTTCTTCGCTGAAACTTTGTGCTATTTTGGCACCTAGACGGGTGCAGGTATGCATGTTCTGGGCCCGTACGATAAAGGTTTCGTGACTGTTTTCATGAATTCCTTTAAAGGGAAGCTCCAGCCGGTTGCTCAGGGCAACAACCGGTTCCTTGTCGCTCATGTCGCCGGGCATAGCGTCATGAATGACAAATTTTTCGCGCAGCAATGTCGCATGAAACTCAGACATAAGATTACTTTAACACACACGAATAAAAGGCTAAATTCTTATCTTTGTATAAGCGGAATCCAATGAATGTTTTTTAGAACGGTATCGGCAGCGCAGAAATTCAGTGAGTGGTCTGATTCATATGATCAGAGCATGAAGGATTACAAATGGTGCGGGCCGGATGTAATGATGAAGGCGCTGGCTGATCGTGTTGATTGGTGTCGGCCGGATTTAAAAATTCTCGATGTCGGCATTGGGACGGGTTTGCTGAGTGCGCGGATCAGGCAGGATAATAAGGCGGCTCATATTGCCGGGATTGATGTCGCGGAGGGTATGATTGCGCAATGTCAGGGTAAAAATATTGTCGATGACCTAAAGCTTGTTGATTTGGAGCGGGAGGCTTTGCCCTATGACGATCATGAATTTGATGCTGTTTTATCATGCGGGGTGTTTGAATTTATAGAGAACCCGCAAGCTGTGATTAAAGAGATGGTGCGTGTTGTGAAACCGGGCGGGGTGATCGCTTTTACAACCGAGCCCTCTTCTTCTTTTCTATCGAAAATATCGCGGTTGTGGTCGGCTCTTCTGTATTTGCTGTCTTCTTTCAGGCGTTTTGAAAGATCGAAACATTACGAGCGTGAGAAGGAGGGTATAGAACAGGCGATAGCCGACACCGGTATTTCTGAGATGCAATGTCTGGAATTTACGGCCTATAGACCGGGGCGGGGCAGTCGGATCAAATATCATTTATTTACAGGGGTTGTGTCCCATACGACCACCTGACAAAAGCTTTTCCATTGTACGGAAAGTCTTTTGTCAGGCTTCTGGTCTATCATCGTGATCGTATAAATTATGAAGAGCAAAGAGTTCTGACGCCTGCACGGTCAATTACCGCACCACACCCTTTTGTGGCGTTTTTCTGTTTTTTACCGCTGTTTGTCCAACAACATTATTAGCTCTGCTTTCCATGATTCCTATCATAGCGAAGATAGGTAAAAACGGGTTTAACTTTGCACGGCATTTTATCTTTACCGGGCTGTGTCATTTTTGTTGAGAGGGATTTGTTAGAGGAGAGATATTTATCATGGATAAAGACGCTGTAATGACTGCCGGATTTTTGGTGTTTATTTTTCTTTTGACTGTTTTGTCTCATTTCCTTTATGCGAAGGGTTATCTTCTTGAGTGGCGTATGGGTGCTGTTACAGAGCAACATGAGCCGCTTTCTGCCGAGGCCGCCCCGCCTTACCAGACTCAGGATGAGTGTGAAGAGAACACGAAGGCAAGCTGTGTTCTTAAGCTTTGCGATCCTGAAACAGGTCATGAATGTGATAAAGGCCCGGCAAGGGGCTGGTATCCCAAAACGCATTAACAATTTTAAGTGTTGTTTGGCAAAATATCTGGGGAAAGTTAGCTGCCGGCCCTTAAATAGAGAGCCATGTCCGGGGTAGACTTGAATGAACACGTTTCGTGTTTCTTTTGAGTCCGTACCGGAATTATCCATGTTGAAGAATAGTATTACGCCTGAGATGCATTATGACGGATGGGCCCGCGTTTATGACGGTGACGTTGCCGGGTGGGATTATCATGCCCCGGACAGGTTGTTTGAAAAACTCCAGTCATTAACGTCCGGTGGCGCGGGTGTTTCCCGTATCCTTGATGTGGGGATCGGAACGGGTTTGTTAAGTCAGAAATTTCGTAACACGGGCCGTAACAAGCATATTGCGGGCATTGATATTTCTCGTGAAATGTTAAAGCGCTGTGCGGAAAAGGGCATTGTGAATGATTTGAAACGGCTTGATGTGGCTGTTGACCCTTTCCCTTTTTCTGACGATGAATTTGATGTGACGGCGGCGGCAGGACTGATGGAGAGTATCGGGAATATGGCCCATGCCTTAAGGGAAATGGCACGGGTGACGAAGCCGGGCGGTTTGATTGCTTTTACCTATGTGCCAACTATTAGGTTGCAGGAGCAAACCTCTTTGAAGTTACGTCCCGGTCGTACGGAAGAGGGCCGGTTTGTGATGGGCGCTTTGACACTGCACCGCCATAATCGGGCGCTCACGAAAACCTATGCGGCCGGAGTCGGTATCGAACCCGTGGCAGAGGAGCAGTTTACAGGCTATCGGACCTATGTCCTGATGAGTGTGAAATATAATTTATTTGTAGGACGGAAACAGTGACGTTTTTTCAGGAAAACAAATTATCGATATCGTCCTGAGATGTCGCTTTTTCAATTTGGGGGGCAGGGGATGCTTTAGATGATTCGCTTATGTCAATCCCAAGGGCGCCGAGCGTTTCCGCCAGTTGTGTTTCAACGGTTTTCAGATTATCCAGTGTCTTGTTAATGCGTTGCCCGGTCAGGTCTTGAAAAGTGCAACTCATCAGGATGTTTTGTACCTGTGTTTCGATGTTGCCTAAAAGGGTTTTTCGGGCCTCTTCGTTGGTCCAGTCAGTTTCCTTTTGCAGGTCTTCCATAATGGAATCTGCGGCATCAAGAATGTTATTGGCAGCCTCTTCTGTTGCTTTGATGACCGCTTCCAGCTCTACGCCGGTATTGGCCGGCGACGTACCGTCTCCGTCATAGGAAATCGCGCCTAAGACATTGAGCATATCACCAAAGCGTTCGCCCATGCCTTCTTCTGCCATGCCGACCAGTTGTGATGTGGCGTTGATCTCCATAGAGACCTCATCAAAACGTCGTGCGACATATTCTTCAAAGGTGTCAATTTTTGAGCGCAGGTTTTTAATAACCGCATCAGCCTCGTCCTGTAGTTTTTTGTCTTCTTCTTGTTCTGACATATGTTCCTCCGCCTGAATAACCCTCTCTACTATACATGATAATTTATTAAAAAAGTGTCACAAAATTTTTAATATCGACACAGATTGATCCGGCCAGGCTAGCAGGTTTTCATAGCGGTGACCTGGTGTAAAGGGCTGTAGACGCGGGTATTCACGGCTCGGCAGGATACCGTAGAAGCTATATTTTGTATCAAAAAGTTCTTTTAATGTCGCAATACTGTCAAAATCCTGACGTGACGTTGCGCTATATTCAAAAATAACAGCCGGACGATAGGTTTTTAAGGTGTCCTTCAACCCTCGCAGCGCTTTCTTTTCATACCCTTCTATATCCAGCTTGATAAGGGTGGGGTGTATATTATGGTCTTTTACCACTATGTCGCCACGGCGTACGGGAAGTTCCAGCGTTTCCGGGTTTTTGGCGCTGATATTGGCAATAGCGGCATTGTCCGTGGCGAAAATGCCGACGCCCAGATTGTTATTTTCCGGGGGGATGAAGGGTAGGGTGGCGTCTTCATCGGACAGGCCGAAATCAAAGACTGTGACATGGTTCATTTTATTGATTTTCAGGTTGTTCATAGCGCGTGTGCGTACCGTGTCCCATGGTTCAAAGCCGTAGGATTTGTCTGTCAGATCGGATAAAGCCGTTAGAAACATGCCTGTATTGGTTCCGGCATCCATAAAAACGGGTGTTGAACCAGCAGCCTTTTGGTGTTTCAGGATAGCACGCATGAGCCGTATGGTCGCGGGTTCATGAAGGCCGTAAAGATAAATTTTATTATCCATGTGCGAACCGGTCATGCCGTCATAGGTTTGACCGAACATATCGATGGAAAACCTTTGTTTTTCAGGAATTTTGCAGCATTTCCCTATTTTTTTGCGCACTGTAAGCGGCAAATGCTGATTACGAAGAAGGGGCAGGGGCGGTTGCATGGTTTTCAGTCTGTTACTGTTTCGTATTTGTTGCAGGTGCATACTATAGATATAGGAAAAACAAGTGCAAGATATTATAGTTATTCCCATTAAGAATAAGACATTGTCATGCCCGCTTTATGCGGGCATCCGGAAAAATAAAGTGCGCAGCTGTGCGGCGCTCATAACCAGACCCCCGCCGGTCTTATCCTGCTATCGCAGGATCGCGGGGGTGACGTGGTTGTCTTATTTTTAACGAGAACGACTATATATGGCAGAGCTCTTTCTACACTTCTTGCGCTTTTTGGAGCCATCTGTTAAAAATCTGATGGATATAGAGTTTACGAAATTAGGGAATTAAGATGACTGATCGTAAAGAGTTTACTAGGAAAGTATTGCAGGGGCAGTTGGATCACCTCAATGAGTGTGGCTGTTCGCAGATGAAACAGGATTTTGTGCAAGAGGTCGGACGTTTGTGTCAAGAGCAGCCGGATCTGGTGTGTGTGGAACTGATGGACTGTATTAAGAAACTGGCCTCGTCGGATAAAACAGATTCTGATGTCAGGAAGGCAGCGCGCAATGTTTTGAAGATGATGGGACCGGAATAAAGAATCCTGTTGTGGTTTTATTTTGTTTTTTCTAGGGTGATGGGGCTGGATCTATGCGCCGGACGACTGATTTTGGTGATCCTGAAATGGTGAGGGCTGTTGGTATGGTATTTAAGGCTATGAACATTCGTTCCCGTCTTCGGACAAGGGGGCGTTCCGGTGTTTTTCTCGTTGTTGCGGGGATGATCTGCGTCATGGCTGGCGTGTTATGGTACAGCTATCCGCGTGAAGTTGCCGAGCAGGAAATTATGGCGGCGCCTATTATTCGCGCCGATGCCGGGCCTTTCAAGGTTATCCCCAGAGATCCGGGCGGTATGGATATCCCCTATCGTGACAGTACGGTTTTTGAAACCTTGAGGGCGGCGCGTGAGACGGGGGAAGGGCGGATTGAAAGCCTCTTGCCTGAAGCTGAAGAACCTTTGCGCCGTGACCAACTTTTTGCCGGGCTGAAGACGGATATGGACGAGAAGCCCGTTGCTTTAGAAATAAAAGGGCAAGAAAAGCAGGAGAATAAGCCTGCGCCTGTTTTGCACCCTCCCGGACAGAAAATAGCGCTTGATATTCCCAAGCCGGAGAGCAAGCCGGGTGTTGATTCGGCCAGAAAGGCAGCGCGTGTGCAACCGGCAGCAGGTGATGCAACGGCGTCTATCGGGAAACAGCCTTCCGGTAAATTTTTTGCACAGCTTGGCAGTTTGCGCTCCTATGGAGAGGCTGAAACGGCCTGGGGCAAGTTCAAAGTGCAGTTTCCCTCTTCTTTGCAAGGGATTGGTATGCGTGTACAGGAAGCCCGTTTGGGTGAGCGCGGTACTTATTACCGTGTGCAGGCAGGTCCCGTGGCGGAATCAAAAGCGCGGGCTATTTGCCGGGTGGTCGAAGAAAGACGGTCGGGAGGTTGCCTTGTTGTCCACCGTTGACGCTGAGAAGGCGCCTTTAGCCTCTATTTTTGGCTTGTCTGGTGCAAAACTGACAAAGGATGAGCGTTCTTTTTTTGCAGAAGCCAATCCTTTGGGTTTTATCCTGTTTGCCCGCAATTGTGACGATCCTGCACAGCTTAAAGCTTTGACCGGATCGTTGCATGATTGTATGGGACGTGAAGTGCCTGTCCTTATTGATCAGGAAGGCGGACGTGTGCAACGCTTGAAATCACCCCATTGGCAGGACTATCCGGCCGCGCAGGAGTTTGGCAATCGGTTTACACGTAATTTTTCAGAAGGCATACAGGACGTTGTAGGAACAACATCTTCTATGGCGCAAGAATTGACTGACTCCGGTATTAGCGTTAATTGCGCGCCTGTTCTGGATGTTATGTACCCGGAAACCCATGCCTCTATTGGTGATAGGGCGTTTTCCAATGACCCTGAAATGGTGGCTGTTCTGGGCGCTCAGGTTTGCCGGACTTATTTGCAGGGCGGTATTATTCCCGTTATCAAGCATATGCCGGGGCAGGGCAGGGCTGAAAGCGATAGTCATGAGGATTTGCCTGTGATTGAAACGGCATTGGAGGACATGGAGAAAACGGACTTCCTCCCTTTTAAGGAAATGCTGACCAAAAGCTTTTCAGAAGCGATCTGGGGTATGGTCGCCCATGTGATATACAGGAAAATTGATGCACGGGCTCCGGCGTCTTGCTCACGGCGTGTCATATGGGATGTGATACGGCAGAAAATTGGCTTTCAGGGCTTGTTGTTGAGTGATGATATCTCAATGGAGGCTTTGAAAGATTATGGAGACGCAGGACAGCGTGCGGAGAAGATGTTGCGGGCCGGTTGTGACGTTGCCTTGCATTGCAATGGTGACAGGGCGGACATGGAATTGATTGCCGGGCGCATGCAAAAAATGACAAACGAGTCGGTATTGCGCTATAACCGTTCCGTTTCCTGGGTAAATCGGAATTTGAAATGACTGTAACATGATTGGGCAAGCGCAATTTGAAGAAGATCCGCCCCGTGTCTCTGCATCAGAAATTGTGGATGATGCGGAAGCACTGTTGCTGGATATTGATGGCTATGAAGGGCCTATTGATGTGCTGCTTGTCATGGCGCGGAACCAGAAGGTTGACCTGACCAAAATTTCTATTTTGCAACTGGCGCGGCAATATATGGCTTTTATTGATCAGGCACAGGCCATGGAACTTGAGCTGGCCGCCGAGTATCTGGTGATGGCCGCATGGCTGGCCTATTTGAAATCGCGTCTTCTTCTGCCGGGAGAGGGCGATGAAGACGAGCCGGATGCCGAGACAATGGCCGAAGCCCTGCAATTCCAGTTACGCCGTCTGGAAGCGATGCAAAAGGCCGCAGAAGATTTGTTCTCTCTGCCGCAATTGGGACAGGATATATTTCCACGTGGTGCGCCGGAAGGGCTGCGTACGGCAACTGATACGGTTTGGGATGTATCGTTATATGATTTGTTAAAAGCTTACGGTGATATACAACGTCGCAAGGATAATGATCATTACGAATTGCCGCAATTCAATCTGGTGTCGATGGAAGCGGCTATGGAGAGAATGACCAGAATGCTGGGAAAGCTACCGCGTAAGGGTATTCACAGTGTATGGACAACCTTGCAAAGCTTTATGCCGGAGCAGATTAAGGACAGGCTGTACGCTCGTTCGTCATTGGCTTCTGCCTTAACGGTAGGGTTGGAACTGGCCAAGCAGGGTAAGGTGGAAATTAAGCAGGATGGACTTTTTCGACCCGTTTATTTGCGGGCTTCGTATGAAGGGGAGGGGAAAACATGACACAGGTACAGACTGAAGATATTCGGGTGTTGGAGGCTATGTTATTTGCGTCGGCAGAGCCATTGTCCTTAACGACAATCCGGGAGCGTTTGCCGGCAAATTCTGATGTCGGCGGTATGTTGATGGCGTTACAGAAAACCTATGATAAACGCGGTGTTCACTTGGTGGATATGGATGGTGAGTGGGCCTTTCGTACGGCACAGGATTTGGGTGAAGCTTTGCAGCTTAAAAAAGAGGTGCAGCGCAAATTATCCCGGGCGGCGATGGAAACACTGGCGATTATCGCCTATCATCAGCCTGTGACAAGGGCGGAGATTGAAAATATCAGGGGTGTGGCGACCCATAAAGGGACGCTGGATGTCTTGATGGAAGCCGGATGGATTAAGCCGGGCCGACGGCGGGAAACGCCGGGAAGACCGTTGACATGGGTGACGGCGACGGCTTTCCTTGACCATTTCGGACTTGAATCTATGATGGATTTACCGGGGCTTGATGAGTTAAAAGCGTCCGGCTTGCTGGACCGTCGTCCGGCAATTGAAACATTACCGTCAACGGGTGAGTTGTTCGCAGTTGAAGACGATGATGAAAGTGAAGAATTTTTAAGGGAAGAAGAGGTAGAATAATGGCTCCAAGTATTTGGCAAATCCTGATTGTTATTGTGTTGGTTATGTTGCTGTTTGGCGGGCGGCGTATTCCGCAAATCATGGAAGACCTGGCGAAGGGTATTCAGTCTTTTAAAAAAGGCATGAAAGACGGCGATACACCGCAGGTTACAAAGAAAGATACAGCAGAAGAAAAGAAAGAGCCGTAAAGCATGCTTGATTTTGGCTGGCCGGAATTACTGGTGATTATGGCCGTGGCCGTTTTTGTCATCGGGCCGAAAGAGATACCGCAAATTATGTACATGCTGGGCCGTTTTGTACGGCGGTTGCAATATGTCCGTTTTGCCTTTTCCCAACAATTCGATGATTTCATGCAGGATCATGATCTGAATGAATTGCGTAAGGATGCCGATTTGCGCGTTGAGGGTGATACGGATTCCGAGATAGAAGCAGACAAAGAATGACGCCAGAGCAAGAAATCGAAAAAGAAATTGAAAACAAGATAGAGGATACAAAGCAACCGTTGTTTGAACATCTGGTTGAGCTGCGTAAACGGCTGGTCTGGGCCTTTGCCGTTATGATGGCCGGCACGGCTGTGTGCTTTTTCTTTGTTGAGGATATATACGGATTTCTGGTTCAGCCGCTGGCCAATGCGATGGGGCCGGAAAGTACGCAACGCCTTATCTACACCGGCCTGACCGAAGCCTTTTTTACCTATCTGAAAGTCGCGTTTTTTGCCGGAATTTTCCTGACCTTTCCTGTTCTGGCCATGCAAATATGGAAGTTTGTCGCGCCGGGTTTGTATAAGGGGGAAAAGAAAACTTTCCTGCCGTTTCTGATTGCTACCCCGGTGTTGTTTTTTCTTGGCGGGGCGTGCGTCTATTACGTGGTGATGCCGCTGGCGTGGCAATTTTTCCTGAATTTTCAGAGCAGCGCTATGGAGACTGTTTTGCCGATACAGCTGGAGGCCCGCGTTGGTGAATATCTTGATCTGGTGATGGTTCTCATTTTTGCCTTTGGTCTTTGTTTTCAGCTTCCGGTTCTGTTGACCTTGATGGGGCGTGCCGGGTTGGTAACGGCGGCAGGGCTGGCCGGAAAACGTAAATATGCGGTTGTGGCAACCTTTGTCGTGGCCGCCTTTCTCACGCCGCCGGATGTGATTAGCCAAATTCTGCTGGCTGTACCAATATTGGCCCTGTATGAATTATCCATCCTTCTCGTTCGCCGCGTCGAAAAGAACAGTTAATAGTTGACATAATTAACACTGTCTGTTAAAAGACGACAGATTTCTGTAAAATTAATTTGTTTGAGAGGATGACGCACATGTCAAAGGATGAAAATATACGCTACGGCCCGGAATTTGACCCGGATTCAGCACGGTCTTTGATAAGAAATTCACTGCTAGTTAGTAATTTTACGCGCGTAGCATGCCAGATTGGTGGCACGCAGGGGCAATTTGACGGTGTGTCCTCAAATAATGTCATACCGGGATTGAACCGGGATGAGCTAAGAGGGGCGCAGAAAATTATGACATTGATGTATGTTGCTCAAAAAATCGAACCTGTTTTACGCCTGTATCAGCAAAGGCAGGTTCTTGAAAGAGCGGATGGTTTTCATAGCATATTGGAAACGGAGTCTTATCTGGAGCGGGCACATATCGAATTGGATGACGAGATTCTGAACTTTATCAGCCCCGGATTTACCATGGATATGTGGCGGGATATGAGAACCCTTTATGAAGAGGGATATTCCGAAGTGTCGCAGAGCGCCATAAGAAACCGTAACGATCTATCCATAGGTTAATTAATAAAGCGGTGGGATCGGCTTGCTTTTTGGTGCGAATTTTGTGACCAAGGTACATGTCGCAAACGCCGCTTGCTCAGTATTATCAGAAAATTGACGCCGGGGATCTTCAGCCGGACACAGAACAGGCGCGTGTGGCTGAAAAATTAGACGCGCTTTATTATATTATTTTACATAATCCAAGTAGGGGAAAAGGCGGTTTTATAAAGCGGCTTTTCGGAAGTGTGCAAGATATCCGCGGGCTTTATCTTTGGGGCGGGGTCGGGCGTGGGAAATCCATGCTGATGGACATGTTCTATGACAGCGTGCCGGATGAAATACCTAAACGCCGTGTTCATTTCCACGAATTTATGGTTGCTGTGCATGATTATATGCATGAGGCGCGGCAGAATGGCGATGCAGGCAAGGCTTTGCTGAAATATGCGGCGCAGATAGCAAAAGAGGCGCGTTTGCTGTGTTTTGATGAATTTCATGTCACGGATATTGCCGATGCGATGATATTGGGGCGTTTGTTCACGGCCTTGTTTCAGGAGGGCGTTGTGGTTGTAGCCACGAGTAACTGGCCGCCGGACAATCTCTATGAAGGCGGTTTGCAGCGCGATCTGTTTCTTCCCTTTATCGCGTTGCTGAAAGAGCGTCTGGAGGCTTTGGAGATTAACGGCGATGTTGACTACCGTTTGCAATGTTTGAGCAATACAGGCGTTTATTTTACCCCGCTGGGGCATGGTGCGCGGCAGCAGGCCGGCGAGGTTTTTACGCGTCTGACAGACGGGGCGCATCCCTATGATGAAATTTTGACGGTCAAAGGCCGCGATATTCATGTTGAGATAGTTGCAAAAGGCGTTGCGCGTTTTACTTTCGCTCAGCTTTGTGAGCAGCCGCACGGGGCGGAGGATTACCTGACCGTGGCCAAAACCTATCACACGGTGTTTCTGGAGGGCGTGCCGAAGCTTGGCTATGACCGCCGTAATGAAGCCAAGCGCCTGATGACTTTGGTGGATGCCTTGTATGAGCAGGGCACGAAACTGGTTGTGACAGCCGATGCGTTGCCGGATAAGCTTTATCAGGGCCGTGACCATGGTTTCGAGTTTCAGCGCACTGTCAGCCGCCTCATGGAAATGCAGGGCGATGATTATCTTTCTATGAAACGCTCCGCGGAATGATCTTTTCTCTTTTCTCGCACCGGGCATCTCGTTACTCTGTTTGCTATGTTCGGAGTCTTTAAAAAAATATTTGGAAAAGTCGGCGTAAAACGTGATTCAGCGCGTTACGACAAGCAAAAGAAAATAGCGCGCTCCGAAGATATGGCGGGCCGTTTGACTCTGGCCAAAAACACCAGGACTCATCAGGAAATTCTGTATTACCTTGCAGAACACGATCCCAATCCTGCGGTCAGGAAAGCCGTGGCAGGCAATAAGTCAACACCTGTCCATGCCAGTCAGGTTCTGGCGGCGGATGTGGATGAAGATGTCCGGCTGGAGCTTGTGAAGCGTTTGTTGCATTTGTTGCCGGAGCTTTCAAAGGAGAAACACAGTCAGCTTTATGCTTTTGTCGTGCAATCTTTGGGGATGCTGGCACTGGACGAGGTTCTAAAAATTCGTATAGCGCTTTCCAGCGCCCTGAAGGACAAGGCCTATGCGCCGCCGAAAGTTGTCGGGAAGCTGGCGCATGATATGGAGCGTGAGGTGTCTGAGCCTGTCCTGCTGTTCTGCACGGTTTTAACCGATGAAGAATTGATGGATATATTGAAGGTACATCCTTCCGGCTGGGCAGTGCAGGCTATTGCCGGGCGTAAGGCAATCAGTGCGCCGATATCAAAGGCTGTGATTGATACAAATAACGCAAAGGCCGGTAAGATATTATTACAAAACAGGGGCGCTAAAATAACCAAGGAACTCCTGAAGGAAATTGTCGATAAAGCCCGGAATTATCCTGAATGGCATAAGCCAATTGCCACGCGTAAAAACCTGCCCCCGGAAGTCGGTAAGGCGCTTGCTGTGTTTGCCGATGCCTCTGTACGGGATCTTTTGGCCAAGCGGAAGGATTTTGACAAGAGGACCGTGGAGGAAATCTCAAAAGTTTTTCGTCGCCGTCTGGAGTTCGCGGGTGAAGAAGGGCAGGACAATGAAAACTTGGCGGATCGCATCATACGTTTGGAAAAAGAAAAGCGCCTGACCGAAGAGACAGTTTCCGATGCTCTGGCGATGCGGGACCGGGATTTTGTCTATACGGCGCTGGCCCGTATGGCGGGAACGGATGTGCAGACAGTCACAAAGATTTTTGAGATGAAAGCGCCGAAGCCTATTGTGGCCTTAAGCTGGAAAGCGGGATTGAGTATGCGCTTTGCCCTGCAATTGCAAAAAGAGATGGGCATGGTCGCCGCGCAGGAGCTTCTTTATCCCCGTGGTGGCACGGATTACCCTTTAACGGATGACGAAATTCTCTGGCAACTGGAGTTTTTAGGGGTAAAGGCAGCTTAGCGTTCAGGCAAGTTTCTGTATTCACCTCTTGCCTGTATTTCATGAAAACGGTATGTCTGGTTAGGTTTTAACTATTTCAGGCAAAGGGAATATCTCATGGTACGCAGGAATAAAATTGCATTAATTGGCGCAGGACAAATCGGTGGAACGCTGGCTTTGTTGACGGGGCTGAAGGAACTGGGCGATGTAGCGCTCGTTGATATTGCAGAAGGCGTGCCGCAGGGTAAGGCTCTGGATTTGATTGAGGCTTCGCCGGTGGAGGGCTTTGATACAGCCTTTGTCGGCAGCAATGATTATGACGTTATTCAGGACGCTGATGTTGTGATTGTAACGGCAGGTATCCCGCGTAAACCGGGGATGAGCCGTGATGATTTGATTGGTATCAATACCGGCGTGATTCAGTCCGTAGGCGAGAATATCAAAAAATATGCGCCGCATGCTTTTGTGATTGTGATTACCAATCCGCTCGACGTGATGGTCGAAGTCATGCATCGCGTGACGGGTTTTGATTCGAAAAAAGTCGTTGGTATGGCGGGTGTTCTTGATTCCGCGCGTTTCCGCTATTTTCTGGCAGAGGAGTTCAATGTATCAGTCGAGGATGTCACGGCCTTTGTTTTGGGCGGGCATGGCGATTCCATGGTGCCGTTGCAGCGTTATTCCACGGTGGCCGGTATTCCTTTACCTGATCTGGTTGAAATGGGCTGGACGACTCAGGAAAAGCTCGACTCCATTATCAAGCGCACGCGTGAGGGCGGTATTGAAATCGTCAATCTTTTGAAAACCGGATCGGCTTTTTATGCGCCGGCTTCCAGTGCGATTGCGATGGCGGAAAGCTTTCTGAAAGACAAACGGCGTGTTTTGCCCTGTGCAGCGAAATTAAGCGGTGAATATGGCGTAGACGGTCTTTATATAGGCGTACCGGCGGTGATTGGTGCCAACGGGATTGAAAAAATTGTTGAGATTGAACTGAATTCTGAAGAACGGATTATGTTTGATCAATCGGTTGAGGCTGTGCGCGGTCTTCTCGAAGTTGTCGATAAAGCGGCCTAGAATTCCTTATTCTATATGGTAAGCGGAGCTGCCGGGGCAGTCTCCGCCGGAGCTGGTTGTTGTTGGGCCGGTGCAGGTGTAGGTGTTGGTGCTGTACCGGCGGCCTCATTGTTGAAGGCCAGACTTACGCCGGGTACGTTTTCGGCATTGGCGGCAATGCTGCCGTCTGCCAGATTTTGATCCGCAGCGGAGCTTGCTGTCGGCGTGAAGTCACCCGTGATAATGTCATTGTTATTTTGTGGTGATGCGGCGGCATTCTCTACGCCCGCGTCCGGTTGTGTTGGATCCGCTATGGATTTGTCTATATCTGCTTTGGTTGTTAATGTGCCGTTGGCGGCATTTTCTTCCAATATTTGTTTTTTTTCTGCGATTCCTTGTATTTTCTGTTTCGCAGCTACTGTGTTGGATTCTGCTTCCTCTATTTTTGCCAATTCAGGATTGAGCTTTGCCGCTTGTTCTTTTTCTTGTTGATCTGTTATTTTTCTGATTTCAGCCGATCTCTCGGCGGAAGGGAGTTGATCCCCTAATCCGGAAGCCTCTATTTTTGCATTCTGTTCCGAGGTGACAGGGGTTCTTGTGTTGGTGTAAGCGTCATATATTACATACTGACCGTCCGCTGTTTGTTGCAATTCGCCCGTTTGGCCGTCATCGTTGGTTGTATTGATACCTATTTGATCCGCTATTTCAGTGCTTTTTACGGCATCGTCATAGACTTCACTTGCTTCCATCGACCAGTCACCG